>DATIMB010000463.1:0-2456 GCA_035475875.1 Micrococcaceae bacterium | reverse complement strand
GGAACCGGGCCGGTGCCGGAGATAGAAGGCATTTCCGCCGGCGGTATGCCCACCCGGGTCAAGTGCCTGCACGTCCTGGTCGGCCATGCGCTGGCCGCCGGACCCGGCGTGAACCCGCTCGGAGACGAGGCGATCGAGGCCATCGCCGAATGGTGGACCCGCGACCGCTGCTACTGTCAGGGCGCCTGGGACACAGCCGGGCCGGTGCCCTCGAAGGACCTGAGCCGGCACGTAAAGCGGCTCAACCAGCAGGACTGAAGATCCCACCCGAAGGAGCGCCGCCATGCGCGTTGCCGCCATTGACTGCGGAACCAATTCCATCCGTCTGCTCATTGCCGACGTTGACGACGCCGGTGCGCTGGCCGACGTGCACCGGGAAATGCGGGTGGTGCGCCTGGGCCAGGGCGTGGACGCGACCGGCAGGCTCGCCGACGAGGCGCTGGAGCGGACGTTCGCCGCGACGGAGGACTACGCGGAGCTGATCCGGGCCCAGGGCGCCGAGCGGGTCAGGTTCGTGGCCACCTCCGCCACCCGGGACGCTGCAAACCGCCAGGTCTTTGTCGACGGCATCCGGAACCGGCTGGGGGTGGAACCGGAAGTGGTCAGCGGGGACGAGGAAGCAGCCCTATCCTTCGCCGGAGCGGTCAGTGTGCTGCCCGCCCTGGGCGAACCGCTGGTCCTGGTGGTGGACCTGGGCGGCGGGAGCACCGAGTTCGTGGCCGGAAACCGGGACGGCGTGCGTGCGGGCCTGAGCACCGATATGGGTTGCGTCCGCTTTACCGAGCGGTACCTGCGCAGCGATCCGCCGACCTCGGCACAAATTGACGCGGCAGTGACGGATATCGAAGACAACATCACCAAGGTGCTAGCCACCGTGCCGCTGGAACAGATCGACCGGATCGTCGGGGTGGCCGGCTCGGTAACAACCATTACGGCACAGGCCCTGGGCCTGGACAGCTACCGGCCCGAGCTGATCCATGCCGCCGATCTGCCGGCCGAGCAGATCACCGCAGCATGTACCGAGTTGCTGGAAATGACGCACGCCCAGCGTGCTGAACTGCCCTTCATGCATCCCGGCCGGGTGGACGTGATCGGCGCAGGCGCGCTGATCTGGCGGACCATCATTTCCCGGCTGCAGACCCTGACCGAGGGACGGGTCCGCTCCGCGATGGCCAGTGAACACGATATTCTGGATGGAATTGCACTGGGGATTTCCCGGTAGGACGAACGAACAGGCCAGCGGTCCGGGCGGCGGACCCTGGTACGGACGACGGGAACTTCACGTACATGCAGGAACCGACCAGGCTGCGGCGCGCGGCCGCGGCCGTGCTAACCCTGGCGATCTTTCTGGGCGTATCCGTCAGCGGGCTGTTGACCGCGGCACCCGCACGTGCCGATGACATCCGCAATCGCGAATACTGGCTTGACGCCTACGGCATCTCCAAGGCCTGGGCCGTTTCCCAGGGCGCCGGCGTCAAGGTCGCCATCATCGACAGCGGCGCGGATGGCACCCACCCGGACCTTTCGGGTGCGATCGCCGGCGGAACGGACGTTTCCGGGGCCGGCACAGCGGACGGCCAGAAGGGCATTGGTTCCGAGCCGGTCCATGGAACCCTGGTGGCCTCGTTGCTGGCCGGTCGCGGCCACCTTGCCTCCGGTGCCACCCCTTCGCCGGGCCAGGTTGGGGCCGGCGGCGACGGCGTCATCGGTGCCGCCCCGCAGGCCCAGCTGCTCACGGTGTCTGCCTGGCTGGGCAGCCCGAACCCGGCCGGCAGGGGTATCGACGAGCAGATCCCCGATGCCGTGCGCTGGGCCGTGGACAACGGCGCCAAGGTGATCAATATGTCGCTGGGCAGCACCTCCACGGCCTGGCCGCAGAGCTGGGACGAGGCGTTCCAGTACGCCGAGCAGAAGGATGTGGTGATCGTCGCGGCCGCCGGCAACAGGGCCTCCGGCAGCGCCCAGGTGGGGGCCCCGGCCACCATCCCGGGTGTGCTGGCAGTCGGCGGACTGAACTATGACGGCACCGCCAGCCAGGATTCCTCCTCGCAGGGCATTACCATCGGGGTCTCCGCACCGGCCGAAAAGCTGGTGGGCGCGCTGCCCGGCGGCGGTTATGCGGACTGGAGCGGAACCTCCGGGGCCGCGCCGATCGTCTCCGGCGTGGCAGCCCTGATCCGGTCCAAGTATCCGGACATGTCCGCCGCCCAGGTGATCAACCGGATCATTTCCACCGCCAAATCCGCCGGTTCGCCCCGCCCGAACGCGATCTACGGCTACGGGCTGCTGGATGCGCAGGCGGCTCTCACGGCCGATGTACCCGCGGTGACCGCAAATCCGTTGGGCAACATTTCGGACTGGATCAAGATCCACCGCCGCGGCGCGCTGCCTTCCGCCCCGGCACCCTCCCAGGACGCGACCCCGCCCAGCGCGGCACCCACGCTTCCCGATCCCAC
>DATIMB010000462.1:0-3325 GCA_035475875.1 Micrococcaceae bacterium | reverse complement strand
CCCCTCGCCGTGGCCCGCTGACACGCGGTCAAAGACGATGTCGGGGGAGGGATGGTTCAGGGTCCGGGCGTCCGGAGCCTCCGGTAGATCGGTTTCGGCATCCAGCAGGTCCGCCACCCTCTCGCCGGATGCCGTGGCGCGCGCGATCCGGCCCGACTGCTTGGCCAGGTCCTTCAACGGCTTCATGCCGGTCTTCAGGTAGAGCAGGAAGATCACCAGGTCGCCGGGGGTGATGGCATGCTGCATTACCCGCCAGCCGCCCATCGCCAGGACAGTAGCGGTGGCAGCACCGATCAGGACGTCCGTCTGTCGCTCCAGCCCGGCGGCCAGCCGCAGCGCCGACACCCCGGATCCAAGGGCTGAGACGTTGCTTTTCCGGAAGCCCGAGCTCAGCGTGTCTTCCAGGCCGTAGGCCTGCACCTCACGCATCGCCGACAGCGCCTGGGCCGCCGTGGTGGCCAAGCTGCTCTCGCCCCTGCGGGAGTTGCCGGCGGCGATGGAGATGGGCCGGGAGCTGCGGCGCGACAGCAGGGCAAACGTTGCGGTGGCCAGGAAGATGACCAGGGCCAGCAGCGGATCCAGCCAGATCATAATGAGCGTCATGGCCAGCAGGGTCACAGTGTTGCCCAGCAGCGGCAGGCCCGCGGTGACGGCCACCTCCTGCAGCCGGGAAACGTCACCGATCAGGCGCTGGATGGTGTCGCCGGTGGAGGCGCGGCTGTGGTGGCGCATGGACAGGCTCTGCACATGCCTGAAGGTGCGGGCCCGCAGATCAGAGGCGACGCGGGAGCCCACCAGCGCAAAGGAAATGGCGGACCAATAATTGGCCAGCGCACGGACCAGGCTGATGGCCAGGATGACGCCGGCGCTCAGCAGCAGCATCTCCAGGCTGGCGGCCACGCCAAACCCCGGTTTGCGCAGGTTCGCGCCAATCGACCGGGATACGGCATCGAGCACTATCTTGATCGGCCACGGCTCGAGCAGCCTGAAGAGCACGTCTGCCGCCAACGCCGCGAAACCGGCTGCCAGCATGAGTCGGTGCCCCTTCAGATGCGGCCGGACGCAATGCAGGGTGCGTTGCAGGCCGGTTGGGGCTTTGGCCTGCCGCGGGCGGTGGCGCTGCCAGCGGTTTTTCGCAGGCTGGCCGAAGTGCCGGCCGTAGGGCCCCGTTGCCTCCTGAGGATTGGAGTCGACATTCATGACCGAACTATCCTTCCTGCGGTGGGCAGGGCGGCGGTGATGGTGGACAGCACACGCTCCCAGCTGAACCGCCTGACCGCTTCCTGGCGCGCCGCCTGTCCCAGCCGCAACCGCAAGACGGGATCCCCAGCCAGGATCGCCAGTGCGTCTGCGAATGCCCGGCGGTCGCCGGCGGGTACCAGCAGCCCGGTGCGGCCGTGCGCCAGGATGGTGGGGGTCTGGCCGGTTGCGCTGGCGATGATGGGCATGCCCGCGGCCATGTACTCGAAAATCTTTAGCGGCGAGAAGTAATCTTCGCGGCCGGCTTCCGCTGCCGGATAGGGAGCACAGGCCACATCGCAGGCTCCCAACAGCTCCGGCACCTCTTCGGGGCGGACCGCTCCAGTGAATTCTGCCGCCACCTGCAGTTTGTCCGCCAGGGTTTCCAGGACGGTCCGCATGGGCCCATCGCCGATGATTCGGATCCTCCAACGCGGTCCCGGTTCCGGCCGCTTGTTGGCCAGGGCCACGGCCTCGACGAGTCCGGGCAGTCCATGCCAGGGT
This sequence comes from Micrococcaceae bacterium, assembly GCA_035475875.1. Lineage (GTDB taxonomy): Bacteria > Actinomycetota > Actinomycetes > Actinomycetales > Micrococcaceae > Arthrobacter_M. The sequence goes on along the minus strand of DATIMB010000462.1, from coordinate 1,582 downwards.
TTCAGCGTGCCGACGAAGGCCGCCGTGAGCATTCCGGTGGCTGGAGAGCTGAGCGCCATCGGCCTGATGCGGCTGACGTTCACGCCGTTGGGGGCCAGGACGGTTTTTGCGAGCGGCACATAGCGGCGGACCCAGTCGACGACGGGCCTGGAGACACAAGCGACGACGTCCGCCCGCCCAGCGTTGCTGCGCAGTGCCGCTTCGGCACCGTCGACATCCCACAACTGCCGGTACCGTTGCTGTTCCTCGATCAGCGGCGCGTTCACCTCGAGCACACCAGGGATGCGAAGTTCCTCCGTTACTGCCGCCAGGCCGGTGCTGAACAGGGAATAGCGCTCATAGACCAAGTCGCAGCCCTGCGCGGTGATGCTGTGCGCCAGCAAGTCCGCCGCACCGGCTGCAGCCTTTTCCCGGTCCGCCCCGGAGGCGGCCGCCGGCCTCCTCTCGACGACTTCCAAGGCCCCGAGGTCCTTGGGGCGTGCGCTGCCCAAGCGGGTGCAATACACCTTGACGCTGGCTCCGGAGCCTTGCCATGCGCGGACGATTTCCTGGACATGGACGGAGGATCCCTTGGTTCCGAACACCGGCACTCCCGGGTCGGCACACAAATACGCAACCCGCATCACGCTGCCCTACTTTCCGCCAGCGACAGGGCCCTGAGCTCTTCCGCTTGCCTGCGCGAGTCATACTCCCGTTCAATCAGGTTCCGTGCCGCGCGGGCCATCCCAACCCGGTTGGCCAGCGGACTACTGAGCTGGCAGATGGCATCGGCCAACGCCGCCGGTGTACCCGGCCGGATGAGGATCCCGGTTTCCCGGTGACGCAGGACTTCGGGAATCCCTGTCACCGCCGTTCCAATGCAGGGAACACCTAGTGCCATCGCTTCGAGGAGTACCGTCGGCATGCCATCGGCATTACCGTCCGGCCCCACGATGGACGGCGCCACGAACACGTCGGCGGAGCAGAGCAGTTCACGGACCTGATCCTGGGTTTTCGGTCCCAGCAGCCGGACCACCCGGCCGAGCCGGAGCAGGTCAATCTCGCCCTGTAGTTCCTCCGCCATTGCCCCGGTGCCGGCGATGCCGAGATCGACCTGAAACCCCTTGGCATCCAGGATCCCCGCAGCCAGCAACAGATCATGGAAGCCCTTCTTGGCCACTAACCTCCCGACGCCCACCACACGGACCGGCCGACCGGCGGGCAGCGGATCGCGGTAAGGGAACCTGTGCAGCTCCAGGCCGTTGCGGACCAGGTGCAGACGCGAGCTGGACGAGGGAAAACGGCGCCGTAAAAAGTCCAGATTGAAGGCGCTGATGGTCACCGCATGGTGTGCCTGGTCCAGCTTGCGGCCAAGATCCTGCATGCTGACCGATTCGTGGAAAATATCCACCGCATGGGCAGTAAAGGAGAACGGGACACCGCAGAGACGGGACGCAAGCCGTGCCACGGAGGTTGGTGCGGAGGCGAAATGAGCGTGCAGATGCCGGATGCTGCGGGACCGCAGTTCGACGGCCAGGGCTACTGCCTGCGCGGCGTCATCGGGCTCGGCAGCTATGAGCTCGGGCAGGCAGCGGCGGATGGC
>DATIMB010000461.1:0-4691 GCA_035475875.1 Micrococcaceae bacterium | reverse complement strand
CCGACCTTCGGAAGGACCCGCAGCGCAGCGGCCATCCGGCCTGCCGTGGCCGGGCGCAGCAGGGGCTCACCGGCGGTGTCCGCGATGACCCGGACAGCGGCACGCGCGGCCGCCGGAGCGGCGGCCAAAACGGCGGCGGATTCCATGTCGACGCACAGTGCCCCGGTTCCGGCCAGCTCTTCACGTTCCGGTGAGACCACCACGTGGTCCACGCTGAGGATGGGCCCGGTGAAGACCCGCAGGCCCTGCCGGCGCAGGGTGGCGGCCAGCAGCGGTGCGCTGGGGCAGTCAACGGTCCCGTCCGGCCCGCGCACTTCGGTCGCCACCACCACATCACCGGCCGTCAGGTCAGAATGCAGCGCGCCGCCGACGCCGGCTACTGCCACGGCACCGGCGTTGCCGACGGCCGGGGTGTTGCGCGCCCAAGCGGCAGCCTTCCGGCCGATGCCCACCTGGACGACGCGGCCGGCGGGAACAGCACGCTTCAGCGCGGCAGCTTCGAGCCAGCTTGGTGCGCACAGCATCAGCCGTGCCGCCTTGGTCTGAGTCATCGTGCCGACCTCCTCAGGCAGCGGCCCAGCGCACTGATGGGAAACACCAGGCGGTACAGGTGGTAATTAATGTAGAAGTCTCCGGGAAAGCCAGTTCCGGTGAACTGCGGCTCGTCCCAGCCGCCGTCGGGCCGCTGCTGCGTGAGGAGCCAATCCACCCCGCGCCGGGCCGCGGCGCCGTCGGCCTCCCCGGCGGCGTGCAGGGCCAGCAGCGCCCATGCCGTCTGCGACGCCGTCGAATCCCCCCGCCCGATCCACGCCGGATCCTGGTAGGAGCGCAGGTCCTCGCCCCAGCCGCCGTCGGCGTTCTGGTGGGTTTCAAGCCATTGCACCGCCCTGCGGATCGGGGCACTGTCCGCGGCCAGGCCGGCCGAACGCAGGGCCGGAACCACCGCGCCGGTGCCGTAGACGAAGTTGGCGCCCCAGCGGCCGTACCAGGAGCCGTCCGCTTCCTGGTGCGCCAGCAGCCAGCGCACGCCCCGTTCCCGGGCCCGGATGCCCTCGCCGCGGCGGCCCAGCATTTCGACGACGTGGGCGGTGACGTCCGCGCTGGGCGGGTCGATGACGGCACCGAAGTCGCAGAAGGGCAGCTGGTAGGCCAGTTCGCGGGTGTTGTCTGCGTCGAAAGCGGCCCAGCCGCCGTCGCGGCTTTGCATGCCCAGCAGCCAGTCCCTGCCCCGGGAGATGGCCTCCCGCCGGGCGGCACCGGGCAGAGCGCAGTCCAGCGCCATGATGACCTCGGCGGCGTCGTCGATGTCCGGGTAGCCGTCGTTGTCGAATTCGAACGCCCAGCCGCCGGCGGGAGTGTGCCGGCGGCGCACCGACCAGTCGCCGCGGGTCCGGATTTCCTCCCCGCAAATCCAGTTCGCCGCCCGCTCCATGGCAGGGTGGCCCGGCTGCATCCCCGCGTCGGCCAGCGCTGTGAGTGCCAGCGCGGTGTCCCATACCGGGGACTGGCAGGCCTCGATCCTGCGCAGCCGGCCGGCGGGGGTGTCTTCGGTGATGGTGAACCTGTCCCAGCCGGCCAGCCCGCTGGCCAGCACCGGGTCCTCCAGGCCGAGGCCGTAGGCGTGCAGGGCCATCAATGAATACACCCAGGGAGGCTGGATGCCGCCCCAGGAACCGTCTGCTTCCTGCCGCTCGGTGACCCAGGCCACGGTACGGCGCAATGCCGCGTCGCGCAGCCCGCGCCCGGGCAGCCGCCGGTGCCGGTGCCGGGCCGTTTCGTAGCGGTGCAGCAGCCTGTCGAGCAGGCCGAAGGCACGCGCGGCGCGGGTGGCGGGGAGTCCGGCGCTGGGACTCGGGCCGGCGGGGGCCCGCAATTCATCCAGTGTGAAGCCCAGTTCCGCGCGGGGCCGCAGCGCAGCCAGCACGGTCAGAGGGGCGATGGTCTGCCGCGCCCAGCAGGCAAAGTCGTAGAGGTTCAGCGGGAAGCGGGCGGGAAGGAAGATCAGTTCCGGCGGCAGTGCGGGGACCTCGTCCCAGCTCCACAGGCCAAAGAGGGCCAGCCAGATCCGGGTAAAGACCCGGGTGCCTTCCAGTCCGCCGTGGTCCAGGACGACACTGCGGGCCCGCAGCATGTGGGGCTGCTGCGGCTGGTCGCCGGCCAGCCGCAGCGCCACGTAAGCCTCAGCGGTGGTGGACGGATCCGCCGGACCACCATAGAAGTTGGCCCAGGAACCGTCGGCGCGCTGTTGGCTGCGGATCCAGCGGGCGGACTGCGCCGTCTGTTCAGCCGTCCGCACGCCCATGAACTGGCGCATCAGCAGGTCCTCGGCGTCCATCGTGACGTTGGTTTCCAGCTCGCCCTGCCACCAGCCGCCGTCGTGCTGGAGATCCAGAAGGTGCCGGACGGCGCGGTCCAGGCCGGCTTGGGCGCGGTCCTGCTCTGCAGAGAACTGTTCGCCAGCAGATACCTGCTCCGCTGCGGGGCCGGGGCGTGTGGGGGGCCGCCCGTCGATGGTGGTCATCAGCGGTCCCTGCCGCGCAGCTGTGTGGCCACTGCGGTGAATTCCTGGCGGACCGGTTCCGGCAGGGAGAGCACGCCGATCCCGGTCATGGCCGCCTGCAGTTCCTCGTCGGCGCGCTGTTCCGTCCAGGCCCGGCCGCCCGCCGCCTCCACCATGGCCGCGGCCTGGTCCAGCTCCGCCTCACTCAGCGTGTCTGTCCGGGCATACAGCTCGCCCAGCCGATCCCCGGCCGCTGTGTTGCTCTGCAGCGCGTACACGACCGGCACCGACTTCTTCCGGGAGCGCAGGTCGGACAGCACTGGCTTTCCCGTGCGTTCCGGGTTTCCCCAGATTCCCAGGATGTCGTCGGCGAGCTGGAAGGCCAGTCCGAGGTGCTCGCCGAACTCGGCCAGGCCCAGCGCCAGCCCGGAAGGGGCGTCGGCCAGTACCGCGCCCAGGGAGGCCGAACAGGCCATCAGCGCGGCGGTCTTATCCCCGGCCATTTTCAGGCACTCTGCGAGGTCCACCTCCTGCCGGCTTTCGAACGCAAGGTCGGCGGCCTGCCCGGCAATCAGCCGGCGGGTGCTGGCGGTGATGCATCGGACGGCCCACGCGGTGGTCGCGGAGGGTGCCTCCGCCAGCAGTTCGGAAGCCAGCGAACACAGGGCGTCCCCGGCCAGAATGGCTGCCGGGATACCGAACTGAGCCCAGGCCGTGGTGCGGTGGCGGCGCTCGGTGTCCTGGTCCATCACGTCGTCGTGCAGCAGCGAGAAGTTATGGATCAGCTCGCAGGCCAGCGCAGCGGGGATACCTATCTCGTCGCCTGCCCCGGCAGCGCGCGCGGACAGCAGCGCCAGCGCCGGGCGGATTCCCTTCCCGGCACCGGATATCGGCGAGCCATCGCTGTCCCAAAAGCCAAGGTGGTAGCCGCAGACGTGGCGGGTGGCGGGGTCCAGGCGGTCCAGGGCCGAACGCAGCGGCGGGTCGATCAGGCGTTGCCCTTCGGCCAGGGTGTTAACCGTGGTGGTCATGCAATCACTTCCCTTTTCCTCTGGCGGACCTGCAGCGACGGGGCGAGTGTTTCGACGGCGGCCAGTCCACTGCGCACGGCGCCTTCCATCGTGTCCGGCCAGCCGGTGGCGGTCCAGGCGCCCGCCAGCACCAGATTGGGCCACGCGGTGGCCGCCGGCGGCCGGAGCGCGGCGCTGCCGGCACCCTGGCGGAAGGTTGCCCGCGGTTCGCGGGTCACGAAGGAGTCCACCACCCGGGCCTGCCGTGCGCCGGGCAGCACCGCGGTGAGGGCGGCCAGGTGCCGGCTGCGGATCTGTTCGGCGGGCATCCTGATCTGATCGCTGGCAGCCGAGAGCGAGGACACCAGGTACTGGCCGCCTTCCGCTCCGGCGCCGGCGGCGGCGGTGCGGTCGAACATCCACCAGGTGCCCGAGTCCAGCACGGCGGCCAGCGGCAGCGCGGTGACCGGACGGTCGTAGAGCACATGGACGTTGACGATGGCGCCGTCCCCGAGGCCCGTCCAGCGCTGCCGCTCGGGTGCGGCTGCGGCCGGGGCCAGCTCGGCTGCCGCCGCGTGCGGCACGGCCAGCACCACCCCTTCAGCCTCCAGGCTGCCCGCGTCGGTCCGCACGGTCAGAGACCGCCCGTCGGCGCTGATGCTGCGCACCCGCTCCCCGGTATGCAGCCGGACACCCTGCCGGGAAAAGGCCTCCCGGGCGGGCAGGTCGTGCAGCGCCGAGAGGGGCACCTGGGGTACCCCGATGTCCCCGGCGCGGACCTCATCCAACAGGCCGGTCCGGAACACCCGGGCGGCCAGCGCCAGCGAGGCCTGCTCCGGTCCGATGTTCAGAGCTGCGACCGTCAGCAGCCCCCACAGCCGGGCAATAGCGGCGGGCGACTGGCCGTGCAGGCGCAGCCATTCGCCGAAGGCCAGGGCATCGGTGGCCGGGTCGTCCGGGTCGACGCCCTGCAGTGCGCGGGCCGCGAGGGCGGCGCGGAACCGGTCCGCCGCGGGCAGGGCGCGGTAACGGGCCAGCGCGGGAAGCAGATGCAGCGGGGCCGGGCCGTGCAGGCCGCGGCGCAGCCGGGCCGGCGGGCGGCCAGGGGCCAGCACGGGAATGTCCAGGCGGTCCTGGACGGTGATCAGGTCCAGGACACCCAGCCTGTCCAGCAGGTCCTG
>DATIMB010000460.1:0-3050 GCA_035475875.1 Micrococcaceae bacterium | reverse complement strand
CCGGCGAGCGCCTCGCGCACCAGGATCCGGTTGATCTCGTGCTGCGGCACGGGGTGGTGGCCGGGTGCCTTGCCGACCTCGATAACGCGGACATCGGGGGCAAGTTCTTCCAGCAGAGCGCGCGGACCGAGGCGGTCGGCGACGACGACGTCGGCCTGCGCCAACAGCCGGCGTCCCCGTAAGGTGATCAGCCCCGGGTCTCCCGGTCCTCCACCCACCAGCGCCACCCGGCCCTTCCCGCCGTCGCCGGCCCGCCGGTGCCGGCGCAGCGGCAGGTCCCCCGACTCCAGGGCAGCGGCCACGGCGTTTCGCAAGGCCACCGCGCGGCGCGGATCTCCGCCTGCATTCACAGCAATCTTCACGTCCTCCACCTGGGCCACTGCCGGCGTCCAGGCGGCAGATAACTCATGGTCGGAGGCGTTGACGCACCAGATGCGTTGCGCCTCGGCATCGGCCGAGACCCGGGCATCAACGGCGGAAATGCCGGTTGCCGTCTGGACAAACCAGACGCCGTCGACGTCGTCGGACGTGTACGGCCGGGCCAGCCACGTCAGCAGCCCGGCGTCGGCCAGCTCCAGCAGCGCCGGCGAAGCCTCGGGCGCCACCACGGTGACGGAGGCGCCGGCATCCAGCAGGCCCTTGGCGCGCCGGGCCGCGACCGGACCGCCACCGACCACCAGCACCGGCCGGCCCAGCAACCGCAGCGCGGTGGGGTAGATATCCTGGATAACCATAGAAAGACCTTAGAGAGTGGGTTTTCGGGGGACAACAGGAACGCAACGGATGTTCACGCGGCGTCACGGGGAGAAATACGAACCGGCTACCCGAGGGCCGGCGCCAGCCCCCGGCCACGGAGCAGCCGGCGTTCCAGCGGCGCAAAGACCGCCAGTTCCACCGCAATGCCCACAGCCAGAATCAGCAGGATCGCGCTCATCACAGTGCCCATCTCAGACAGGTCCCGGCCCTGCTGCAGCAGGGAACCGAGCCCGAACCCCATCGAGCCGCCCATCGCGATGATTTCCGCGGCCATCAGCGAGCGCCAGGAAAAGGCCCAACCCTGCTTGAGCCCGGCCAGGTAGCCCGGCAGCGCAGCCGGAAGGACAATCTGCAGCGCCATCTCCAGCCGGGTGGCACCCAGCACCCGGCCCATCCGCCGGTACTGGGGCGGGACCTGGTCCACCCCGGCAATGAGTCCGTTGATGATGGACGGGATGGCTCCCATCAGCAGCACAAAATAGACCGTGCCGTCGGAGAGGCCGAACCAGATAATGGCCGCGGGCACCCAGGCCACGGAGGGGAGCACCTGCAGCCCGGAAATCAGCGGCCCGAAGGCGGTGCGCAGCGGCCGGACCTGCGCCAGCAGCAGCCCGATCGGGGTCGCAATCAGGGCGCTGACCAGGAAGCCGATGATGCCGCGCTGGAGGCTGGTCCACACCGCCTGCTGCACCTTGCCCTCGCCCCACAGACCGCCCAGTGAGGACAGCACGTCCAGCGGCCCGGGCACCAGGTCCGCGCGCTTGTGGGCCAGCACCACGTACAGCTGCCAGAGAAGAACCAGCACGACGACGGCGGCTACCGGGGCGAGCACCTTGGCCAGCGTCCGGCGGGTGGCGGCAGCGCGTGCCCCGGCCAGCGGGACACTGGTCTGCAGCGCATCCAGCCCCGCCTCCACATCGCGGCCGTCCAACACATCAGCGGACATGGCGGCGGATCTCCCTTCGCAGCTCGGCCGTGATTTCCGCGGCCAGGGCGGCCGCCTCCCCCGGAGCCTTCTGCTCCGGTGCCACCAACCACTCGTTGACAATCCGGCCCGGCCGGGAAGACATCAGCAGCACCCGCTCCCCCAGCCGCAACGCCTCCCGGACATTGTGCGTAACGAAGATGATGGTCCGCCCGGTTTCCCGCCAGATCCGCTCCAGCTCGTCATGCAGCAGGTCGCGGGTGATCGCATCCAGGGCAGCGAACGGCTCGTCCATCAGCAGCACCTCCCGCTCCTGCGCCAACGAGCGGGCCAAGGCAACGCGTTGGCGCATCCCGCCGGACAGCTCGTGCGGGCGCTTCTGGCCGGCGCCGCCCAGGTGCACCAGTTCCAGCAGCTCCTCCGCCCGAGCGGAACGCTCCGCCCGGCCCATCCCACGCAGCTTGAGCGCGAGTTCCACGTTGCCCCTGGCGCTCAGCCACGGGTACAGCGCCGCGTCCTGGAACATAAACGCCGCGCCCTCGACCGGGATCTCCAGGGAACCGGCGGTCGGGGTTTCCAGCCCGGCGATCAGGTTCAGCAGGGTCGACTTGCCGCAGCCGGAGGCGCCCAGCAGCGCAACAAATTCGCCCGGGCGGATGGTGAGGTTGACGTCGTCGAGCACGGGAGGTGCGGCGCCGAAGCGCTTGCCCAGGCCCAGCAGTTCGACGGCCACGCCCGGGGCCGCGTCAGCAGGTCCCGATGCGGCGGCGGAGGACCCCGGTCGAGCGCCTGCCACTGCCACGGACTCAGCGCGGGCCATCAGGACGCCCCCAGTCCGGCCACGGAGACGGTGGGTTTTCCGGCATTCTTGAGGACCGAGTTCAGCGCCTTCAGGTCGAAGAGGCCGTTGATGTCCGCCTGCTTGGTGACCCCGGCGTCCACACCGTCCTGCAGCAGCTTCCGGTACGCCCCGGCCAGCGGATCGTCGGTGAACGTCAGGTTTGCCAGCGAGCGGGTGATCACATCGGCCGGCAGCGCTGATCCCGCCGCCGCCTTCAGCCCGGCGTTGATGGCGTCCGCAGCCTTGGGACCCGTGTTGGCCTGCAGCCACTGCACGGCCTCAACATGGCCCTTGAGCAGTGCCTGCACCGTCTGTGGGTGCTGTTCCAGGAACGTCGTGTTCACAATCAGGACTGTGGTGGGAAACTGGCCGGCCTTTCCGGTCAGGGAGCCGTCCCACAGGTCCTTCTCGTCGACCAGCACCTTCGCCCCGGCCTGGAGCACCAGCCGCGAGGCCCAAGGCTCCGGCAACCAGGCGCCGTCGAGCTTCCCCTCCTGGAACAGCTTCAGCGTCGCCGCATTGTCGGTC
>DATIMB010000459.1:0-6167 GCA_035475875.1 Micrococcaceae bacterium | reverse complement strand
ATGTTCTTCCTGGCCGTTCCGCTGCTGGTGCTCTACTTCGGCGCCATCGGCCTGTGCATCCTCAACGACAAGCGTCGGGACCGCCGGACCAGCAAGCTTGCGGCGGAAACGGATGCCACCGCAGATACAGCCACACCGCTGCAGGACCTGGAAAAGTTCTAGCTACCGTAGGCTAGGAATATGTCCCAGCCCTCTCCCTCCTCACCGGCTTCCTCGGACTCCGCACCAGCTTCTGCGGAAGAATCACCAGCGGAGCGGTATCTGGCGGCGAAGCGCCGTATGGCAGAGTCGCGCACCCGGCTGGGGGCATTCAAGGAGACCTTCAGTTTTGAGCTGGACGATTTCCAGCAGCAGGCCTGCGCCTCGCTTGAGGCCGGCCGCGGGGTACTGGTGGCCGCGCCCACCGGCGCGGGCAAGACTATTATCGGAGAATTTGCCGTCTACCTGGCCCTGGAGCGGGGTCTGAAAGCCTTTTACACCACCCCCATCAAAGCGTTGAGCAATCAGAAGTACGGTGAACTGGCGCTCAAATACGGGGCCCGCAACGTGGGCCTGCTGACCGGGGACACCAACATCAACTCGGACGCCCCGGTGGTGGTGATGACCACCGAGGTCCTGCGCAACATGCTCTACGCCGGCTCCGGCACGCTCGATGACCTCGCCTATGTGGTGATGGATGAGGTGCACTACCTGGCTGACCGCTTCCGCGGAGCGGTCTGGGAGGAAGTGATCATCCACTTGCCCAGCGAGGTTCGGCTGGCCTCGCTGAGCGCCACGGTCTCCAACGCGGAGGAGTTCGGCGCCTGGCTGGACACCGTGCGCGGAGACACGGATGTGATTGTCTCCGAGCACCGGCCGGTGCCCCTGTGGCAGCACGTGATGGTGGGCCGGAATATCGTAGACCTCTTCGCCAGCGACACCTCCTTTGACCAGCTGGCGGTGGAAGCCGAGCAGGATCCGACGGCGGTGGACCCCTACGAGGTGAACCCGGAGCTACTGCGGCTCTCCAGGAGCGAGTCCGGGCCGCTGCGCGGCCGTTACCCGCGCGGCGGCCAGTCCTATGGCGGCAGGGGCGGACGACGGGACCGGCAGCGCGACGGGCAGCGCCGCGGCGGTTCAGCGCTGCCCGCAACCAGGGCCTCTGCATCCGAGTCAGTCATCCGCAAGGCCACGAGACCGCAGGTGATCGCGGCGCTGGACCGCGAGGGCCTGCTGCCGGCCATTACCTTCATCTTCTCGCGCAACGGCTGCGACGCGGCCGTCCGGCAATGCGTGGACTCAGGACTGTGGCTGACCACCGAGGTGGAGCAGCTGGAAATCGCCCGCAGGGTGGATGAGGCATGCCAGGACGTACCGCCGGATGACCTGGCCGTGCTGGGCTTCTGGACCTGGCGGGACGGCCTGATCCGGGGCTTTGCCGCCCACCACGCCGGCATGCTGCCCACCTTCAAGGAGGTGGTGGAAGGCCTGTTTGCCGACGGCCTGGTCCGGGCGGTCTTCGCGACCGAGACCCTGGCGCTGGGCGTCAACATGCCCGCCCGCTCGGTGGTGCTGGAGAAGCTGGACAAGTTCAACGGCGAGGCGCATGTCGACATCACCGCGGGGGAGTACACCCAACTGACCGGCCGCGCCGGCCGGCGCGGCATCGATGTGGAGGGCCATGCCGTCGTGCTCTGGCAGCCGGGAACCAACCCCGCCGCCGTCGCCGGCCTGGCATCCCGCCGCACCTATCCGCTGAACTCCAGCTTCCGGCCCACCTACAACATGAGCATCAACCTGCTGGCACAGTTCGGCCGGGCGCGTTCGCGCGAAATCCTGGAGTCCTCCTTTGCCCAGTTCCAGGCGGACCGCTCGGTGGTGGGGCTGGCCCGGCAGGTTCGCTCCCGGGAGGAGTCGCTGGCCGGCTACGAGCAGTCCATGCACTGCCATCTGGGTAACTTCACTGAGTATGCTGCCCTGCGCCGGGAACTGAGCGATGCGGAAAGCGCCGCCTCCCGGCAGGGTTCACGGATGCGGCGCAGCGCCGCCGAGGAGTCGCTGGAACGCCTGCGCGCCGGCGACGTGGTCGAGGTGCCGGCCGGACGCACCCCTGGGTTCGCCGTCGTCGTCGCCCCCGACCCGCACTCGCATGAGCCGCGGCCCACCATCCTGACCTTGGAGAAGCAGATCCGGCGGCTGAGCATCCACGATCTGGATGGCCCGATCGCCCCGGTCAGCCAGATCCGGATCCCCAAACAATTCAACGTCAAGCTGGCCAAGGACCGGCGGGACCTGACCTCCTCCCTGCGCAACAGCCTGCGCAACGGCGCCCACGGGGACGGATCCCACGGGGACGGCGCGCACGACGGCAGCCGCCCGCACACGGGCAGGCCGGGAGGGCGCAGCGGCGGCGGGCGCGGGCAGGAGTTTGTGCTGGCCGACGGCAGCGCGCAGCAGGAACGCAGGATTGCCGAACTGCGGCGCCGGCTGCGCTCCCACCCCTGCCACGGCTGCAGTGACAGGGAGAACCACGCCCGCTGGTCCGAGCGCTGGTGGAAGCTGCGCCGCGAGACCGACGGACTGGTCCGGCAGATCCAGGGCCGCACCAACACCATTGCAAAGACCTTCGACCGGGTCTGCGAGGTGTTGGCCGGCTACGGTTACCTGGAACGTATGGACGACGGCGGCCTGGTTCCCACGAGCGACGGACAGCGGCTGCGCCGCGTCTACGGCGAGAAGGATCTGCTGGTCTCGCTCTGTCTTCGTGAAGGCGCCTTCGCCGACCTCGACGCCGCGGAGCTGGCCACCCTGGTCTCCGCGCTGGTCTACCAGGCCAAGCGCGAGGAACGCGGCCTGCGCCCGAGGATGCCCAGCGTATCGCTGGAGACCTCGGTGGACATCGTGATCCGGCAGTGGTCCGCGCTGGAGGATGTGGAGGAGCAACACAAGCTCCCGCTCACCGGGGAACCGGAGCTGGGCCTGGTCTGGCCGATGTACAAGTGGGCCCGCGGGCGCCGGCTGCAGGATGTGCTGGAGGGCACAGAACTGGCTGCGGGAGACTTTGTCCGCTGGGCCAAGCAGGTCATCGACCTGCTGGACCAGCTGGCCAAGGTGCCCGATCTGGACCCCGCGTTCGGCCGGCTGTGCATCCAGGCGATAGATAGCGTGCGCCGCGGCGTGGTGGCTTACTCCGCGGTGGCCGAGTAGCCCCGCTGCCTTTTGCCCTTGTTAGCCCTTACTGAAAGGTTCCCCACGCCATGTCCTTGACCCTGTACCGCAACGGTTCCGTCTACAGCGCGGCCGACCCGATGGCAACGGCGCTGCTGGTGGACGGGGACACGGTGGCCTGGGTGGGCTCGGAGCATGCAGCCGAGTCCCTGGCGGACAGCAGGATGCGGCTGGTGGATCTGGACGGCGCGCTGATCACTCCCGGCTTCGTCGATTCGCATGTGCACATCACCGAAACCGGGATAGCGCTCGATTCGGTGGACCTGACCGGGGCGGCGTCCCTGCAACAGGCACTGGCGCTGGTGGCGCAGGCCGCCTCCGGGTCGGAGGGTCCGCTGCTGGGACACGGCTGGGATGAAACGTCGTGGCCGGAGCGACGTCCGTTCACCGCCGCGGAGCTCGACCGGGCCAGCGGGGGCCGGGAGGTGTACCTCTCCCGGGTGGACGTCCACTCCGCCGTGGTGTCCAACGCACTGGCTTCCCGGGGCGCCCTGGTGGACCAGGAGGGTTGGCTGGGCGACGGCCTGGTCGCCGGAGCGGCGCACGCCGCGGCCCGCGCCACCGCCCTGCAGCTCAGTCCCGGGCAGCGCCGCGAACGCCAGCTCCGGGCCTTACGTGCGGCGGCCTCGGCCGGCTATGTAGCGCTGGCAGAAATGAGCGCCCCGCATGTGGGATCGGCGGAGGACCTGCAACTGCTGGCCGACATCACCGCTGGCGCCGGGCAGGACGCGGAAGCGCTCCCGCAGGTGCTGCCGTACTGGGCGCAGGCGGTGTCGACGGCGGAAGAGGCCAGGGAGCTGCTGGCCGGGCTGGGAACACCGGTTCTGGGCCTGGCGGGGGACCTGAACATCGACGGCTCGATCGGTTCGCGCAGCGCCCTGCTGCGCGAACCCTACGCGGATGCCCCGGGACACAACGGAACCCGATACCTCGACGCGGACCAGGTAGCCGATCATCTGGCGGCCACCTCCGAGGCTGGGATCCAGGCCGGTTTCCACGTGATCGGCGACGGCGCCATGGACGTCGCCGTCGAAGGCCTGCGGCGCGCCGCAGAGCGGGTCGGTATCGCCAAGGTCAGGGCGGCCGGGCACCGATTTGAACACGCGGAGATGGCAGACGCCGAGGCCATAGCCACACTGGCGGAACATTCGGTCACCGTGTCCCTCCAGCCCGTGTTCGACGCACTCTGGGGAGGGCCCGGGGGACTGTACTCCGAACGGCTGGGCGAGGCCCGGGGTGCGGGACTGAACCCGATTGCCTCCTACTACGCCGCCGGAGTCCCCGTCTGTTTCGGCTCCGACGCACCGGTGACGCCACTGAAGCCCTGGGCCAGCGTGCGCGGCGCGCTGGAGCACCACCAGCCTCAGCAGCGCATCTCCGCCCGCGCTGCCTTCATCGGGCACACCAGGGCCGGCTGGCGTGCGGCGCGGGAGCGGGATCCGCTGATGGGGCAGCTGGTTCCCGGTGCCCCGGCCAGCTTCGCGGTATGGCAGGTGGACGAGCTGATGGTCCAGGTGGCCGACGCCCGGGTGCAGTCCTGGAGCACCGATCCCAGAGCCCGCACTCCGCTGCTCCCGGCCCTGGATACCGGAACCGATCCGCTCTGCCTGCAGACTGTGCACCGCGGCAGGGAACTCTTCCGGTCCTCCGGTTTTGCCCCAGCCGAAGCCGACACGCCGTGACTTGGCCGTGACTTCCCGTCTGCGGGCAGTTTCTTTCCGCGGCCCACGGGTGCCTGACCTGCGGGAATACGCATGCCCGCAGGTCAGACGTGTATTGACACCTCCTCCACAGGACGTAGGATTTTAGCTCAGCGGGTTCTTCTCCGAATTCCCGGAAAGACCTGGCCAGTGCGGGACTGCACACCATCAGCGGCTGCGAAGCCTACCTGGGTTGTGCCCCCATGGGGAGTGCCTGTGTTGGCTCCTGTAACGGGTAGGTTCACGCGTCAGTAGAAAACAGTTTTGGTGCCGCCGCGACGGCGGCATGGAAATTGGCCCGAAGGCGCGTGAACCTACCCTTTTTCATGCCCCCGTATAATGGACTGTTGGTGTTTCCGCCGATCGGTGCGGCACCGCATGTTCTGCCGCTTCCGTGGCCTCCCTGCAAGGAAAGGCACCTCTCTGTGCGTGTCCTCACGATCATCCCGACCTACAACGAGCTTGAGTCGCTGCCGAAGACCTTGGCACGGCTGCGCGCCGCGGTGCCTGATGCGGATGTGCTGATCGCCGATGACAACAGCCCGGACGGAACGGGGGCACTGGCCGACGGGTTTGCGGCGGAGGACTCCCAGGTCCATGTGATGCACCGGGCAGGGAAGGCCGGACTCGGGGCGGCGTACATCGCGGGGTTCAAGTGGGGGCTGGCGGCCGGTTACGACGTGCTGGTCGAAATGGACGCGGACGGCTCACACCAGCCCGAGCAGCTGCCCCTGCTGCTGGAGGCCGTTGGCCAGGGCGCCGATCTGGTGTTGGGATCGCGTTGGGTACCTGGCGGCAAGGTGGTCAACTGGCCGTTGCGCCGCAAAATCATTTCACTGGGTGGCAGCTTCTACTCCCGCATGCTGCTCGGTGTGCGGTTGCGGGACATCACGGGCGGTTATCGTGCATTCCGGCGCAGCACCCTGGAGGCGCTGGACCTGGACCAGGTGGACTCGGTGGGCTACGGCTTCCAAGTTGACATGCTCTGGCGGGTGGCCCAGCTTGGCCTGCGCATCGTGGAAGTGCCCATCACCTTCGTGGAACGCGAATTCGGTGCTTCCAAGATGAGCGGAAACATCGTCCAGGAGGCCATGGTCAATGTGACCAAATGGGGACTGACGGCACGCTGGAACAAGCTCACCGGCCGCGCCAAGGAGCGCGTCCGGCGCTGACCGGCCCAAAAGCGTCGACCGGCGTACAGGTGTCCGAATAAGCAATCAAAGAGTCCGGGCCCGGCAACCATGATGGTTGCCGGGCCCG
>DATIMB010000458.1:0-3452 GCA_035475875.1 Micrococcaceae bacterium | reverse complement strand
CCGGCTGGCCCGGAACATCTTCGCGCTGCTGATCAACGAGAAGCGGACCGCGCAGGTGGAGGTTTTCGTGGACCTGCTCTCCGGCATCCTGCACGAGCTTGCCCGTACGCCACAGCACTGAGCGCCAGGTGGCTGCCGACGACGACGACGGTGCGGACGGCGGCGGTGCGCGGCGCTGGTGCCCACGCCTACTCCGGCATCGGGTTCAGGGAATCGCCCTGCCAGGTGAGGTCCGTGTCCGGACCGACTTCCGCGGCTTCGAGGGCCGGATCCGACACAATGGCGTCAATGAGGGCACGGCTGCCGCCGACCAGTGTCGAGTCAAAGTCGATTTCGGAGGCCAGGAACCAGGCTCGGTCCGCCGGCCACAGCAGGTTCGGCGTCGGACCATTGAAGCCCCCGGCCCAGCCCAGGCCAGCGGCTTCGGTCCACGATCGATCCGTAAACTCGTGCACATCGGCCGCCAGGAGGACGTACTCCCTGCGGCAGTTCAAGAAGCGGTCCGCGCTGGAGTGCGCTGGCCACCTCCGGCGACACCGCCTCGCGCAGCGTCCGCCGGAAGCTCTCCTCTGCCGCCGCCCGGACACGAGGATCGTCGTCCGCACCAGCAAAGATAATACTGACCGAGCCCGAGCCCGGGTGCAGTTCACCGTAACCGTTCCAGATCCCGACACACGCCGCCTCGGGCGTCGTCGTATTCCTGCCCAGCAGGCCGGCCACTACAGCGAGCTGGCCCAGATCCAAATGACCATCACTCGGCGGCTGGACCATCCACCCATCCGCAAGGTGCACGTCGTCGAACTGTTTCCGGGCGACGGCGCCCCACTACATCCCGCCCTTTGCGGCGGCCAGCTCCGCCCAGGAATAGGACCGGGTCTCGACGCGCAACTCGGACGCCACAGTATCGACCAATCTGGCCTCGACCGGGTGGAAGATGCGTACATAGGCTTCAAAACCGGTGGGAACAGTGCCTCCAACGGTTCCGCGACGTCCCAACCGCTCCGCGATCCAGTCCCCTGCTGAAACGTCTCCGGTCCACCGCACAGCGCCCCCATTCCGTCCCACGCCCCACGCGGGCTGCGCCGATGCCGTTCCGCCGAAGTCTACTGCTGCTTCGCCTTGGGGCGGGCGCGCAGGTGCGCCCGTTCACCCTGCTTGCCGAACAGGCTGAGGAATTCGACGGCTTCGGTGCCGGTGGCACCGAACCAATGCGGCACGCGCGTGTCGAACTCGGCCGCCTCACCCGGTGAGAGCACCAGGTCCTTGTCACCCAGAACCAGCCGAAGATGCCCGTTGAGGACATACAGCCACTCGTAGCCCTCGTGGGTCTGCAGATCCGGTTCCCGCCGCCTGCTGCTGGCCGGGATCACCAGCTTGTACGCCTGGATGCCGCCCGCGCGGCGGGTGAGCGGCACCATCGTCATGCCATGGTGGGTGACCGGGCGCAGGTGGATGCGCGGGTCGCCGGTGGGCGGGGCGCCGACCAGGTCATCCAGGGTAACGCCGTGCGCCTTCGCCAGCGGGAGCAGCAGCTCCAGGGTTGGCCGGCGGTCACCCGACTCGAGGCGTGAGAGCGTGCTCACCGAGATGCCGGTCATGGCGGACAGGTCCGCCAGGGTGGTTTCGCGCTGCCGGCGCAGCATCCGCAGCCTCGCCCCCACGTCGCTCAGTGCCTGGTCCAGGTCGTTGTCCATCCCTCCAGTTTGCCATATCAGCAACAAAGCTTGCTGTTGACGAAACGAGCCTGCATGGTTGTTCCAGGAGGTGGTTGTAATGACCAATGAGCTGAATGACAGCTATGACGTGGTGGTTTTCGGCGGCGGCGCCGCGGGTTTGAGCGGGGCGCTGATGCTGGCCCGGGCCCGGAGGTCCGTGGCGGTAATCGATGCGGGGTCCCCGCGCAACGCCCCGGCCGCGGGCGTGCACGGGCTGCTCGGACATGACGGGATAAGCCCGGACGAACTGCTGGCGCGCGGCCGCTCCGAGGTCCGGAGCTATGGGGGCCATGTGGTCTCAGGCGAGGTCAGTTCCGCCGTCCGCGACGGCGACGGCGACTTCCGGGTGGAGTTGGCCGACGGCCGGTCGGTGCGGGCACGCCGTCTGCTGGTGGCCAGCGGGCTGGTGGACGAACTGCCGGATGTTGCGGGACTGCGGGACCGCTGGGGACGCGATGTAGTCCATTGTCCGTACTGCCATGGGTGGGAGGTCCGCGATCAGGCGATCGGGATCTTGGCCAGTGGGCCAATGTCGGTGCACCAGGCTTTGCTGTTCCGGCAGTGGAGCAGCGACGTCACGTTCTTCAGGCACACGATGCCAGCCCCGTCCGGCGAGGACGTGGAGAAGCTGGCCGCCCGCGGCATCCGGGTGGTCGACGGCGAGGTGGTAGCCCTGGAGGTCGCCGAGGACCGTCTCGCGGGACTACGGATATCCGGCGGCTCACTGGTCCGCCTCGATGCGCTTGCGGTGGCGTCGCGGATGGTGGCAGGCGGCGGATTCCTGGCCGGGCTCGGCCTAAACACGGTTGAACACCCCGCAGGGGTGGGCGAGCACCTCCCCACCGATGCGACCGGGCGCACCGAAGTTCCCCGAGTGTGGGCCGCAGGCAACGTAACGGACCTGACCGCCCAGGTCGGTGCCGCCGCCGCGGCCGGGGCTGCCGCAGCCGCCCAGATCAATGCCGACCTAATCGCCGAGGAGACCCGGGACGCCGTCGCCGCCCTGCGGAACCCGGTCCCGGTCCCCTAGCGGCCGCGCGGTGAGCTCGCGGGCAGCATCCCGTCTACTTCGTTCAGCCTGAAAGAGGACCAATCACCGTTCCCGGTGATGCAGGCATCCGCACCTGCCGGTGTGGGGGTTTGAGCGGGCCCTGGTCCAGCCTGGGGCCCACCTTGGCGCGGCGCTGCCGGCCTAGACGCGTCGTGCCGGTGCTGCGGACCGATGCCGTGGACGAATCCGGAGCATCGGTCCGCAGTACCGGCAGAACCGCCGGGCGGGAAGGTCAGGCGAGCTGCGCCCGGACCTGATGTGTGGCGGCCACCAGGTTGCGCAGCGACTCCTCGGTCTCCGCGTAGCCGCGGGTCTTCAGGCCGCAGTCCGGGTTCACCCAGAGCTGGCGCGCGGGAACATGCGCGACGGCGTTCCCCAGCAGTTCGGCGACCTCAGCCTGGCCGGGCACGCGCGGGGAATGGATGTCGTAGACGCCGGGGCCGACGCCGCGGCCAAAGCCGTGGCGCTCCAGGTCGTGGACGACCTCCATCCGGGAACGCGCCGCCTCGATCGAGGTGACGTCCGCATCCAGGCCGTCGATCGCGTCGATGATGGCGCCGAACTCGGAGTAGCACAGGTGGGTGTGGATCTGCGTGCCGTTGGCCGCACCGGAGGTGGCCAGGCGGAAGGCGTTCACGGACCACTCCAGGTAGCTTGCCTGGTCCGCCTTGCGCAGCGGCAGCAGC
>DATIMB010000457.1:0-5328 GCA_035475875.1 Micrococcaceae bacterium | reverse complement strand
CATCGCGCGCCGCGCCGCGGCCCCGCCGTCCTCTGCGCGGCGGCAGCCGGGCTGTGCAGCTCCCAGCCCTACCCCTACAACTCCGGCGCCGAGCACCGCGGTGCGGTGCTGCCCCGCACAGCGCGTCCGAAGGGCTAGGCTAAACCGGTGCAAAAACTCCTGGCCGACATCACGCCCCTGAGGGAAAGCCCGGACTACCGGCGCCTGTGGTCCGGCCTTGCGTTGTCCTCCATCGGTACCCAGCTCACCGTTGTCGCGGTAAGCCTGGAGGTCTACAGCCTCAGCCAGTCCACACTTGCGGTCGGCATCCTGGGCATCTTCGCCCTGGTTCCGCTGGTGATAGCCGGGCTGTACGGCGGATCCATCGTTGACGCCCACGACCGGCGCTCCGTGGCGCTACTGTCCTCAGCCGTACTTTGGCTTGTCACCATCTGCATAGCGCTGCAGGCCTGGCTGGGCCTGCACCAGGTGCTGGTGCTGTACATGCTGGTCGCCATCCAGTCCGCCGCCTCCGGCATCAACCAGCCCGCACGCAGCGCCATCATCCCCCGTCTGGTCCGTCCCGAACTGCTGCCGGCCGCCAACGCACTGAGCATGATCGTCTTCGGCCTCGGCACTACGGTGGGACCGCTGGTGGCCGGGGTGCTGGTAGCCGGTGTGGGGTACGGCTGGACCTACACGGTGGACGTACTGACCTTCACAGCCTCCCTCTGGGCCCTGTTCAAGCTCCCCTCGCTGCCGCCCGAAGGGGACGTACACCGGGCGGGACTGCGGTCGGTGCTGGAGGGCCTGAAATTCCTGGGCAGCCGGCACAACGTGCGGATGACCTTCCTGGTGGACCTGTGTGCCATGGTCTTCGCCATGCCGCGCGCGCTGCTGCCGGCCATCGGCGCGGTCTGGCTGGGCGGCGGCGCGGCCACCGCGGGCCTGCTGCTGGCCGCTATCGCAGCCGGTTCCCTGCTGGCGGCCCTCTTCTCCGGCCCGCTGGGCATGGTCCGGCGGCAGGGCCTGGCCGTCGTCTGGAGCATCACGTTCTGGGGAGCCTCCATCTCCGGCATGGGGGCGATGATCCTGGCGGGCGGCCGGCACGGAGGCGAGGGCGTATCCCCGTGGATCATCGGCGCCGTCTTCTGCCTGGTGGTATCCGGCATTGCCGATTCGGTCAGCAGCGTCTTCCGCTCCACCATCCTGCAGTCCGCGACACCGGACAACATGCGCGGCCGGCTGCAGGGCGTCTTCATCGTGGTGGTCGCCGGCGGACCCCGGCTGGGCGACCTGTTCGCCGGCGGGACCGGCCAGCTGCTGGGCGAGGCAATGGCCGCCATCGTCGGCGGCATCCTGTGCATCCTGGCCGTCTGGCTGATGGCGCGGCTTCAGCCCACCTTCATCCGGTACGACGCCCGCCACCCGGTGCCCTGACGCCCTGGCTCTGAGATCTGACCATCTTCGACCGCGACACACCAGCCAAAGCGGGGACACGCCGTCGTCGGCCGCGCCCCAGGCGGCAAAGGTGGTCAGAACTCATAAGCCACGGGACCAAAAGGCGCCGCGGACCCCGGATTCCGGGCAGGGAACATCAAATGCGGCCGGTTCGTTGCCATAATGGCCACCCGAGCCGCAAAAAAGGAGATCAAAAGTGCACAGGCATTACAACGGGCTGAAGACCACAGCCCTCTTTGGCGTGCTGTGGGCCGTGCTGCTGGGGATCGGCGCCATCCTGGGCACCGGGATGCGCAGTGCCGCCCCGATCTGGATATTCGCCCTGATCGGCATCTGCACCACCGCCTACGGATACTGGAACAGCGACAAGATCGCCATCCGCTCCATGCAGGCCTACCCGGTAACAGAGGCGCAGGCTCCGGCCATTTACCGGATCGTCCGCGAACTGTCCGTCCGGGCCAACCAGCCGATGCCGCGGATCTACATCTCGCCCACCGAGGCGCCGAATGCGTTTGCCACCGGCCGCAACCCGCAGAACGCCGCGGTCTGCTGCACCGAGGGCATTCTGCGGATCCTGGATGAGCGGGAACTGCGCGGGGTGCTGGGGCATGAACTGATGCATGTCTACAACCGGGACATCCTCACCTCCTCGGTGGCCGCGGCCGTGGCGGGTGTAATCACCTCGGTGGCCCAGGTCATGCTG
Organism: Micrococcaceae bacterium; assembly: GCA_035475875.1. Taxonomy (GTDB): domain Bacteria; phylum Actinomycetota; class Actinomycetes; order Actinomycetales; family Micrococcaceae; genus Arthrobacter_M. The sequence continues at coordinate 3,185 of DATIMB010000457.1, read as the reverse complement.
TTTTTCGGCGGCGGCGACCGGCGGAACGCCAACCCGATCGCAATGATCGCGATGGCCCTGCTGGCACCGCTGGCGGCCTCGGTGATCCAGATGGCGATCAGCCGGACCCGCGAATACGACGCGGACGAGGACGGCTCGCGGCTGACCGACGATCCGCTGGCGCTGGCCTCCGCGCTGCGCAAGCTGGAACTGGGTGTGCAGCGTGCGCCGTTGCCGCAGGAGCAGCAATTGGTCAACACCAGCCATCTGATGATCGCCAACCCGTTCCGCGGAGCAGGGGTCAGCAAGCTCTTCTCGACGCATCCGCCGATGGCGGAGCGGATTGCCCGGCTGGAGAAGATGGCGGGGCGGCCGCTGCGCTGATGGCCGGCAGTCCCGGCCAGTGCGGAACAGCCTGATGGACGGCAGTCCCGGCCAGTGCGGAACAGCGAGGACAATGGAACTATGCGACTGATACTGATCCGGCACGGGCAGACGCCTTCCAACGTGCTCAACCTGCTCGATACCTCGGTTCCCGGTCCCGAGCTGACCGAGCTGGGGCAGCGGCAGGCGCAGGCTGTTCCCGCAGCCCTGGCCGCTGTGCTGCCGGGGGAGCGGATCGGTGCCCTTTTTGCCTCCACCCAAATCCGCGCCCAGCAGACAGCCGCCCCGCTGGCAGAGGCGCTGGGCCTGGATCTGCAGGTCCGCGAGGGGATCCGCGAAATCGCCGCGGGCGAGCTGGAGATGAAGGGCGATCCGCCCTCCGTGATCGCTTACCTGAGCACGGCGCGCAGCTGGCTCCAGGGCAAGCTGGATGTGCGGATGCCCGGCGGGGACACCGGGACCGAGGTGCTGGCGCGTTTTGACCAGGTGGTCCGGGAGGCGCAGGAGAATTCCGACGACGGCACGGTCGCCATGGTCAGCCACGGCGCCATGATCCGGACCTGGGCCGGTTGCCGGGCACGGAACATTGACCCGCTGCGCCCGGAGCGGTACGAGCTGAGCAACACCGGAATTGTGGTGCTGGAGGGATCCATGGAGCCGGGACTTGCCGGGCAGGACCACGGCCGCAGCTGGAAGATCCTGGAATGGATGAGCCAGGCCGCCGGTGCCGGCCTGGCCGATCCGGAGTCGGACGGGCCCACGGCCGAGCTGGACGATGTCGATACGGACGGGCCCACGGCCGGGCTGGACGCCGCCCGGGTGGACAGCGCCGAGCTGAACCCTGCCGATACCGACGGAGGCACGGCCGGGACGGGGACGGGCTACCGTGCCAGACACTAAGCCAGCCGCCGCCGTCCGCCCGGCAGCGCGGACGGCGGTTCGCTTCGCGTCCGGTACCAGCCTTCCCCGGCTGAGGCTGAAGAAGATCAGCTGGGCCTGGCTGGCGTTCGTCACCACCTGCTTTGCCCTGCTGGCCGTCGGCGCACCGCTGAATATCAACCTGTACCGGATGGCGCTGCCCTTCGGGCTGGGGATGGCTATCCTGCACACCGCCTCACTGGCCCTGACGGCACGCCGTCCGCTGCCCGGCGCGCTGGTCTCGCTGGTGCCGCTGGCCATCATGCCGCTGGTCTCCGCTCCCGCCGGCGCGGCCCCGCTGCCGTTCAGCGTCGTGGCCATGGTCACCGAGGTGCTGGTGATCTGCATGGCTGGGCTGCGCAGCCGCTGGATGCTGCCGGCCATAACCTGGCTGCTGAGCGTCGGCATCGGTGTCGCGGTCAATTACCGCGGGCTGCCGGACATGGTTCCGCAGGGCGCTGCGATCAACGTGGTGGTCTACGCGTCGGTGTCCGGCGGACTGATGATCGCCGCGGTCATCGCCCGCCAGTGGGCAAACATCCGTGAGCAGCTGCTGGCGGAAAGGACGCTCAGCGCCGAAGAGCAGTCCATGCGCAGGCTGGCGGAGGAACGGGCCCGGATTGCCCGGGAACTGCACGACGTCGTCGCCCATGGCATGTCGATTGTGGTGGTTCAGGCCACCACCGCCCAGTACAGGCATCCGGACCTGAATACGGAACTGAAGGAAGAGTTCGACGAGATCGCTGCGAACTCGCGCCGGGCCATGACCGAAATGCGCAGCATGCTCGGAGCGCTGCGGAACGACGAGGCCGCCCGCAACCTCGCGCCACAGCCGGGGCTGGCCGATATTCCCCGGCTGATGGCCGCCGCACGGACCGCCGGCATCGCTGTTGAGGGCCCGACGGTGGATACCCTGGATCCGGAGGGCATCAGCGAGGTTATCGGTCTGACCGCGTACCGGATCACCCAGGAGGCGCTGAGCAACGTGATCCGGCACGCCCCCGGCGCACTCGCCACGGTGTCGCTCAACCGGCGGGGTGCAACCCTGGAACTTGAGGTGGCCAACGGCCCTTCCGGGATCGGGGCCGTGCTGGCGCAGCTGGACCGCAACCACAACGGACAGGGCGTCATCGGCATGCGCGAGCGGGCGAACATCGTGGGCGGATCGCTGGTCTGCGTACCGCTGCCCGGGGGCGGATTCTCGGTCTCGGCTTCGCTGCCGCTGATGGATGCGGGGGTTTCCTGATGGCCATCCGGGTGCTGGTGGCCGACGACCAGGCGATGGTCCGGGCCGGATTCGCCGCACTGCTGGACGCCCAGCCGGACATCGACGTCGTCGGCCAGGCCCAGGACGGCGCGCAAGCCGTGGAGATGAGCGCCAGGCTTCGCCCCGACGTGGTGCTGATGGACGTGCGGATGCCGGTGATGGACGGGCTGCAGGCGGCAGGGCAGATCCTGGCCGCGCAGACCGTTCCCGCGCAGGGCCAGCTGGGGCCGCACGTGCTGATGCTGACCACCTTCGACCTGGATGACTACGTCTACGACGCCCTCCGGCTCGGGGCCAGCGGCTTCCTGCTCAAGGATGCCCTGGCGCACGAACTGGTTGCAGCCGTGCGGATCGTGGCGGCCGGCGACGCGCTGCTGGCCCCCTCGGTCACCAAGCGCGTGATCGAGCAGTTTGCCCGGGGACGCCCGCGGCCGGCCTCCTGCTCGAGCCGCCTGGAGGTGCTGACGGAACGCGAGCGTGAGGTGCTGGTGCTGGTGGCACGCGGGCTGTCCAACCAGGAGATCGCCGCCGAGCTCTTCATCGCCGAGCAGACGGTGAAGACCCACGTGAGCAAGATCCTGGCCAAGCTGGCGCTGCGCGACCGGGTGCAGGCCGTTGTGCTGGCCTACGACAGCGG
>DATIMB010000456.1:0-4885 GCA_035475875.1 Micrococcaceae bacterium | reverse complement strand
GCGGGGATACCCAGGTAGGCCGCCGCGGCCTGGGCGAGCTCGACCAACGCGTCCGCGCGGCGCTGGTCCGGGGACCGGTCGTCGGTGGCCTGCAGGACCCCGTCCGGGCCGCGCTGGTCCGGGTTCGGCGCGGACATCGGCTCCAGCACCGCCCGAAACGACGCGCCCGCGACCGGGTCGAGCTGGTAGGAACCGAACACCATGCCGGTAATATCCACACCCATGGTCAGCTTCCGGCGCAGGACCGCCTCCGGATCATAAAAATCATCCTCCCCGGCCGCCAGGCTACGCACCAAATACGCCGCGATCTCCGCGAACCGGCGGGTACTGTGCGAGGGGGCCTGGGCGGTCAGGAACACCCCGATCGCCTCCGTGTTCGCCTCCGTCAGCAACCGGCACGGCAGCTTCTCCAGCACCCCCACCCCGGTAGCCACCTGCGCCCCGCTAATAGCACCGGCCGCCAACGCCGCGGCCATCCCCCGCAACGGCCCGGCATCCACCCGCGCCTGACGCACCAGCGCCCCATCAGTTACCGGCCCGGTATGCAGCGCCCGGGCCGCGGCCAGATCCGCCTTCGCCCGCGACGGCTCAATCCCCGCCCCATGCTTCAGGAAATCCGCGCTCGACCGCGTCCCCAACGGCGAGAGCGCGTACGCATGGACCTGATCCGCGGCCGCCAACGAGCGCAAATACACCGCCGACAAGCGCCGGCGAAGCTGCTCCAGCGAAGTAAGCACCGGCAACCACGCCGCATCCGCCACCGCACCAACATCAGTCTCCAAAAGCTGCTGCAGCTGTTCATCAATCACGGCCAAAGGCCCGCCCATCCCCACCGACCGGCCCACCCCGGCAACCAGAGCGGTGACCTCCGGCCCCGCCAAGCCTTCCAGCGCATCCTGCGCAACGGCGCCAACAACAGGATCGGCAACACATCCGGCCACGCCGCCCTGTCCGGGCGCGGTTGGGGCGCCCGCTGCCGCCTCGGCGTGTGCAGCCCCAGCGGACGGCGCAGCCAAACGGGCAGCCCCAGCCGACGGCGCAGCCAAACGGCCAGCCACAGCGGAGGGCGCTGCCGAGCTGGCAGGCCCAGTGGATGGCGTGGTGAAGCCTGCAGGCTTAGAGGATCGCTTGGCGGATGCGGTGGCCGGGAAGCGTTCGGCCACGGCAGCGAGCACCGATGCGACATTATCAAGATCAATCTGCATCCCCACTGCCTCCTCCCGCCTCCGGCTGGCCCCTCAAAGGATCCCGCGCCAAAAAACATCCGAAAGAACTCCAACGCCGGAACCGCCGATGCCAAACCCGACTTCTCCAACTGACTTAAGCCTACGAAGGAGCACCGACAAGATAGGACCCGATCCGGGGCCAAACACTGGAAATCCGGAAAATGTCTGAAGAATTTTTTGGCCAAAGCGGACAAAGTGGGTGGCCTTGGTGATCACAGAGGTTTGAAGCCGTCAGCGTCGCGCGTCGTCCAGCAGTTCCTGGGCGTGCGCCTGGGCGGTGGAGGAATCCTCCTGGCCTGCCAGCATCCGCGCCAGCTCGCGGACCCGTTCGCCGTCGTCGAGTAGGGTGACATCACTGGAGGTGAAGCCGGCTCCGGAGGTCTTGGTGACGCGGATGTGCTGGTCCGCGAAGGCCGCAACTTGCGGCAGGTGCGTGACCACCAGCACCTGGACGTGCCGGGCCAGCATGGCCAGCCGCCGGCCGATTTCCACGGCAGCCTTGCCGCCAACGCCGGAGTCCACCTCATCGAAGACGAACGTCGGCACCGGGTCCACGGCCGCGAGGACCACCTCGATGGCCAGCATCACGCGGGACAGCTCACCGCCGGAGGCGCCCTTGCCCAGCGGCCGTGGCGCCGCGCCGGCATGCGGCTGCAGCAGGAAGGAGACCTCGTCGGCGCCGTGGATGCCACGTAGGGCCACGGGCTCGACGCCGATGACCAGGTTAGCGTCCGGCATGGCCAGGGCCTTGAGCTCGGTGCTGACCCGGGCGGAGAGCTGGGCCGCGGCCTTCACCCTGGCCTTCGTCAGCGCAGCGGCAAGCTTGTCCAGCTCCAGCTCGGCCTCCGCCACCTCGCTCTCCAGCTTTTCGATCCGGCTCGAGTCGTCCGTCAGCTCGTCCAGCCGCTCCCGGGAGGCCTGGGCCCACTCCAGGACCTGGTCCACGGAGGGAGCATATTTGCGCACCAGCACGGCCAGGGCGCCCCGGCGGTCCTCGACCTCGGCCAGCCGGCCCGGTCCCTCAGAATCCAATGAGGTGGAATAGCTGGCCAGTTCGGAGGCGATGTCCGCCAGCAGATAACCGACCTCTGCCAACCGGGTGGCGGCGGACTGCAGCTCGCCATCATGCTCGCCGACGCTTTCCAGCGCCCGTTTGGCTGCGTCCACCAGGGTGGTGGCATCCGCGGCTTCGCTGAAATCCTCCGCGATCAGGGCCTGGTGGGCCTGCTGCGCGGCCATCCGCAGCTCTTCCAGGTTGGTGAGCTTGATGGACTCGGTTTTGAGTGCCTCGTCCTCACCGGGCTGGGGGTCGACGGCGTCGATCTCCTCGAGTGCCTGCTGCAGGGATTCGGCCTCGCGCAGCCGTTCACGGCCGGTCTGCCGCAGCTCGTCCAGCTCGGCCTGTGCAGCCTGCCAGCGCCGGAAGAGCTTCCGGTAGCGCTCAACCGTGGCGTCGAAGGACGCTTCCGCATCGCCGGCAAACTTGTCCAGCGCCTCCCGCTGCGCCGCTGCGCTCTTGAGCCGGATCTGGTCCGACTGGCCGTGCACCACCACCAGCTGCTCCCCCAGTTCGGCCAGCACGCCCACCGGGGCCTGCCGGCCGCCGACATGGGCGCGGCTGCGTCCGTCCGCGCCCACGGTGCGGGCCAGCAGCAGCTCGGCAGTGCCGTCGAACTCCTCCACCTCCGCGCCGGCCTCACGGGCCCGCGCCAAAGCGGCGTGGGAGTGCGGCAGCGCCACGGTTGCCTCTGCCGAGGCTGCCTTGGCGCCGGTGCGGACGGCGCCGGCGTCGGAGCGGGCGCCCAACAGCAGGCCGACGGCGGTAACCACCATGGTCTTGCCGGCGCCGGTTTCGCCGCTGACCACGCTCAGGCCCGGGCCCAGCGGCAGCGTCGCTTCGGCGATGACCCCGAGGTCCCGGATGCGGATTTCTTCGATCATGGTGTGTCTTGCGCCCTCCTGCCGGCAATCGGGGCGGCCACCGGGGCCTTCAGCTTCGGGCTGCGGACTACGGGCACGGGGGCGGTGCGTGCTGCGGGCTCCTGGCTGGCCGGACCACGCCAGCCTTGAATGGGCAGCTCGAATTTACGCACCAGCCGGGCAGAGAACGGCGTCTGGTGGGTGCGGGCCAGCCGGACCGGACGGTCCGAACGGGTCACCTCGATCCGTGATCCCGGCGGCAGGTCCACGGTCCGGCGCCCGTCGCACCACATCACCCCGTGGGCCTCCGTACGGGTGAGGACTTCCACCGCCAGCCTGGAATCCGGGGAAACCACCAGCGGTTTGGCGAAGAGCGCGTGGGCGCTGATCGGCACCATCAGCAGTGCCTCCACATCTGGCCAGACCACGGGTCCGCCGGAGGAAAAGGCGTAGGCGGTGGAACCGGTGGGGGTGGCCATGACCACACCGTCACAGCCGAAGGAGCTCAGCGGACGGCCGTCGACCTCGGTGACCACCTCGATCATGCGCTCCCGGTTGCCCTTTTCGATGGCCACTTCGTTCAGCGCCCAGGTGTGGGCAATCTTGCGTCCCTGCACCCACACCGTCACGTCGATGGTCATGCGTTCCTCAACCGTGTAGGCGCGTCGCACCACCCAGTCCACGGTCTGTGCCAGGTCCGCCCGCTCGCTCTCGGCCAGGAAGCCCACATGGCCCAGGTTCACGCCCAACATCGGCACGTCCTGGCCGCGGACCTGCTCCGCCGCGCGCAGGATGGTGCCGTCACCACCGAGCACCATCACCAGTTCAATCTCCGCCAGCGTGACGTCCACATCGAGGATTTCCGTGGGCACATCAATAACGCCGAGGAATTCGCACATGTCTGCGAGCTCTTCCTTGGGCATCACCGGCACCAGGCCGGACGCGTGCAGTTGGGCACATACCTCCAGGGCAGCAGTCATTGCTTCCTCACGCCCGGTATGGGCCAGGATCAAAACGCGCCTGCTCATCTGGCTTGCTCCCTGCTGGTCGTTATTCCGCGCACGCTAAGGCCACACACTGGCCAGCAGCCGGCGGACGAGCTCGTCCCGCTCCTCGATCTTAGGCCCGGGGGCCGACATCTTCCGCGTAACCCAGAGGAAGTACTCAACATTTCCATCCTGACCTGGCAGCGGGCTGGGTGCCAAACCGCGCAACTGGAGGCCAGCGTCAAGGGAGGCCTGCGCAACCTGGGCGACGGCCCGCCGTCGTTCCTGTCCAGAGCCGACGACGCCGGTCCTCGCCAGCCGCTCCCGGCCCACCTCGAATTGCGGCTTGACCATGAGCAGCAGGTCCCCGTCGACGGCAGTGGCCTGGGCGAGAGGGCCGACGACGAGGGTCAGGGAGATGAAGGAGAGGTCACAGACTGTCAGGTCCGCGGGGCCGCCGATGTCCTGAGGCGAGAGGTAACGGATGTTCAGCCCCTCGTGCACCTGCACCCTCGGGTCCGCCCGTAGGGCCTCAACCAGCTGCCCATGCCCCACATCCACGGCCAGCACCTGCCGCGCACCGCGGCGCAGCAGTACTTCGGTGAACCCGCCGGTAGAAGCGCCCGCATCCAGGCACCGTTTGCCCGCAACGGTAACCTGGCCGAAGGCCTCCAGTGCCCCGACCAGCTTGTGCGCGGCACGGGAAACGTACTGCGGCTCACCGTCGTCGGCCACCTGCAGTTCCCGATCCGC
>DATIMB010000455.1:0-2114 GCA_035475875.1 Micrococcaceae bacterium | reverse complement strand
GCGGACGGCAAGGTGGGCACCCGGAATTACATCGGAATCCTGACGTCGGTGAACTGCTCGGCCAGCACGGCCCGGATGGTGGCGGACCAGTTCCGCGGATCCGCTCTGGATGCCTACCCCAACGTCGACGGTGTCATCGCGTTGACCCACGGCAGCGGGTGCGGAATGGTACTCGGAAGCGAGGGTGCCGACGTTCTGGTCCGCACCCTGCACGGCTACTCAAAGCACCCCAACTTCGCGGGCCTCCTTGTCTTGGGGCTCGGCTGCGAAATGCTGCAAACCGACCGCTTCCTGAGCACTGATGATCCAGGCAAAATCATCGAACGCCTCACCATCCAAGGAACCGGTGGAATACGTGCGACAGTAAAGGCCGCCGTCGCCCTTATCCAAGGAATGCTGCCCCGGATCAACGCCCAGCAGCGCCAGCCCGTGGATGCGGGCGAACTTGTCCTGGGACTGAACTGCGGCGGCTCGGACGGTTACTCCGGCATCAGCGCGAACCCTGCCCTAGGGGTCGCCTCCGACCTGTTGGTCTCCTATGGCGGCACCTCCATCCTTGCCGAGACACCGGAGGTTTTCGGCGCGGAGCATCTCCTGACCCGCAGGGCAGTCTCCGAGGCCGTCGGAAGACGGCTGCTGGACCGGCTCGACTGGTGGCAGGATTATGCCGCCAGAGGTGGCGGCAGCCTGGACAACAACCCGTCACCGGGCAACAAAGCCGGCGGACTGACGACCATTCTGGAGAAGTCACTTGGCGCGGTGGCCAAGGGTGGCCAGGCGGAACTTGCCGGGGTCTATGAATATGCCGAGCCCGTGACGGAAAAGGGCTTCGTCTTCATGGACACTCCGGGGTACGATCCGGTCTCGGTCACCGGTCTGGTAGCGGGGGGCGCGAACGTGGTGTGCTTCACCACCGGCCGCGGATCGGTCTTCGGGTGCAAACCGGTCCCGAGCATAAAGCTGGGAACCAACTCGGAACTCTACCGGCAGATGCCCGAGGACATCGACATCAATTGCGGTCGAATCGTGGACGGCGAGATGAGCGTCCAGAAGATGGGCGAGCACATCTTCGCCAGTATTCTGGCAGTCGCCTCCGGCCGCCAGACCGTCAGCGAAGAATTGGATCTGGGGCAGGAAGAGTTCGTGCCCTGGCAGTTAGGAACCGTCACATGAGCACAGAAACGACAGCCAGACGCAGCCCGGTGAGCCCCATCCTGGCGGCAAATCCTGTGCTGGCCGTCCTCCGGGCGGACCATGCGGATGAGTATGCTCCGGTCATTGAAGCGCTGGTATCCGGCGGAATCCGTTCCATCGAGCTCACTCTCAGCACGGCAGGGGTCTTCGCTGAATTGCCTGCTCTGGCCGCGGAATTCGGCGCCGACGTCGAAATCGGGGTCGGCACCATCACGTCGGAAGCTGACGCCGTGCGTGCGATGGATTGCGGCGCCCGTTTCCTCGTCACCCCTGTCGCCGATCCTGGCATCGTGCGCGCTGCGGTGGCACGAGGCGTGCCGGTATTTCCCGGCGGCCTGACCCCCACGGAGCTGTGGACCGGATGGCATGCGGGCGCGACGGCGGTGAAAGTCTTTCCGGCCACGACAGTCGGTCCCGGCTACATTTCCCAACTGCGCGGACCCTTCCCGGACATCGCAGTGGTCCCGTCCGGAGGCGTCACTATGGCAGACGCGGCGGCGTGGATAGCAGCTGGAGCGGTAGCCGTCAGCCTCGGCGGCCCCCTGCTCGGGGATGCCTTCAAGGGCGGCAGCCGCTCGGCGCTGCAGGAGCGCGCACGGAGGGTCACCGCTATGGTGGCCGAAGCCAGGCAGGGACAGGTTTCCGGGTGACTGCGGTGCACAAGACCTTGGATGTCGTCACCCTGGGCGAGACCATGGCGTTGATGAAGGCCGCCACCCCTGGTCCGCTGTCCCACACGGAGTCGCTGTCCCTGGGAGTCGGAGGCGCCGAGAGCAATCTTGCCATCGCGCTTCGCAGGCTCGGTGCCTCGGTGGCCTGGATCGGCCGGGTGGGAGCTGACAGCCTCGGGGACCTGGTCATCCGCGAGTTGCAGGCCGAAGGGCTGCAGGTTATTTCCGTCCGTGATGAGGCCGCTCCGA
>DATIMB010000454.1:0-3056 GCA_035475875.1 Micrococcaceae bacterium | reverse complement strand
GCGGCCGTGAAGTCGCCCGGAGCGGGAACCTTAGCATCACAGTTCTTCGCCACCATGGAGAGCGAGCGCTGCGCCAGGTTGCCCAGGTTATTCGCCAGGTCAGAGTTCATCCGGCCCACGATCGCGTCATGGCTGTAGGACCCGTCCGCGCCGAAGGGCACCTCGCGGAGCAGGAAGAAGCGCACCTGGTCCAGCCCGTACTGCGCCACCCAGTCCGCCGGCGCCACGACGTTGCCCAGCGACTTGGACATCTTGACGCCCTGATTGTGCAGGAAGCCGTGGATCATTACCCGCTTGGGCAGCTCGAGCCCGGCGGACATCAGGAACGCGGGCCAGTACACGGCGTGGAAGCGGGAGATGTCCTTGCCGATGATGTGCACGTCGGCAGGCCAGTACCTCCGGAAGCTCTCCGAGTCCGTGTCCGGATAGCCGACGCCGGTGAGGTAGTTGGTGAGCGCGTCCACCCAGACGTACATCACGTGGTCCGGGTTGCCCGGTACCGGAACGCCCCAGTCGAAGGTGGTCCGGCTGATCGAGAGGTCCTCCAGGCCGCCCTTGACGAAGCTGACGACCTCGTTGAAGCGGCTGCGCGGCGCACCGAATTCGGGGTGGTCCGCGTACAGCGCCAGCAGCTTGTCCTGGTAGTTGGACAGCCGGAAGAAGTAGCTCTCCTCCTCCGTCCAGGTCAGCTCGGTGTCGGTGGACTTCGAGTAGCGGATGCCGTCCTCGCGCAGTTCCGTCTCGTCCTCGCCGTAGTAGGCCTCGTCCCGGACCGAATACCAGCCCTCGTACTTGCCCAGGTAGATATCCCCCGCCTCTTCCATCTTCTTCCAGATGGCCTGCGAGGCGGCGTAGTGATCCGCGTCGGTGGTGCGGATGAACCTGTCGTAGGAAATTCCCAATGCCGCGTGCGCCTGCTGGTAAACCTTGGCGTTGCGGTCCACCAGCTCCTTGGGCGTCAGGCCTTCCTTGGCCGCTGCCTGGGCGATTTTCATGCCGTGCTCATCGGTTCCGGTCAGGAACATCACATCGAAGCCGTCCAGCCGCTTGAAACGTGCCATCGCGTCCGTGGCGATGTACTCGTAGGCATGCCCGATATGCGGGACGCCGTTGGGGTAGGTGATGGCGGTGGTGAGGTAATACGGGGTCTTGGCTTCTGGTGTTGACGTCACCTTAAGAAATTACCCTGTTCCGCGGCGAATTGCCGATTCCACGGGAGGATGACGACGACGGCGGCAGGACGATGGAGGTCTTTTCGCCACTCCCCAAATTAGCTACATTAGCTACATGGTCACCGCGAATGTTCATGAGGCCAAAACGAATCTATCCAAGCTGCTTGATGCTGCCGAACGGGGCGAAGAGGTCATCATCACCCGAAGGGGCTCCGGCGCGAACCGCTTCGTGCTCAAACCGATAGGTAGCCCTGACACCAGCGGTATCTTCGGAGCACTGCGGGGCAAAGTGAAATATTCGCCCGATTACAACGACGCCGACGCGGAGATCACAAGTATGTTTGAGAAGGCCTTCGACCGGCCTACCGAAGGCCGCCGGTGAAGCTGCTGCTCGACACCAATGCCATGCTCTGGATAGCCGCGGGCGACCCCTCAGTCGGCGGGACAATCCGGGCTGGATTGGCGACGGCAGAACAAGTGGTCTTTTCCGTGGCTTCCCTTTGGGAGATCGCCATTAAGGTCTCGCTGCAGAAGCTCGCGCCTATTCCTGAGCTGTCGTCGAGCTTCCAGGCCCAGGGCGCCCGGCGCCTGGGTATCGACGACCGGCACCTGGAAATCCTCCAGACCCTGCCGTTCCTGCACCGGGATCCCTTCGACCGGCTGATCATTGCGCAGGCCAAGTCGGAAAATCTGACCGTGGTCACGACAGATCCGATGTTCTCCCGCTACGGAATTCCGGTTCTGGATGTCCGGGATTAGGCCTGGATTAGGTCCTCGGAACCGACCTTCCGCCGAATTCGCGGGAGGGGGCCACAGCCTCCCGCGACCCAGCGCCGTCTCAGTCCTCGAGGTCCACTTCGCGTGCCATGGACGCACCGATCTCAGCCCTGACGGCGTCGAGCACCGGCTGGGGTACCGAACTGTCCACCGTCAGCAGCGCCAGTGCCTGGCCGCCGGCCGCATTGCGGGCCACCTGCATGCCGGCGATGTTGATCCCGTTCTCGCCCAGGATGCGGCCGAGGGCACCGACGACGCCAGGCCGGTCCTGGTAGGAGATGACGATCAGGTGGTCGCTGATCGGGATTTCGATGTCGTACCCGTTGACGCCGACCAGCTTTTCGATCTGCTTGGGTCCGGTCAGGGTGCCGGCAACCGAGATCTGGGCGCCGTCGGAAAGTGCGCCGCGGATGGTCAGCACGTTGCGGTAGTCCGTCGACTCGGCTGTGGTGATCAGCCGCGTGTTGATGCCGCGCTGCTCAGCCAGGATCGGTGCGTTGACGTAGGAAACCTGCTCGGACACGACGTCCTTGAAGACACCCTTAAGCGCTGCCAGTTCCAGCGCCTTGACATCGTGGACGGCAATCTCGCCTGCCACCTCGACGTCGATCTGCGTCACCGAGTCGTGCGTGAGCGCGGTGAAGATACGGCCCAGCTTTTCGATCAGCGGGATACCGGGCCGGACCTCGGCGGCGATCACGCCGCCGGCGACGTTGACGGCGTCCGGGACCAGTTCGCCGGCCAGCGCCAGCCGGACCGATTTGGCCACCGAAACGCCTGCCTTTTCCTGGGCCTCGTCCGTGGAGGCACCCAGGTGCGGGGTGACCACAACGTTGTCCAGGCTGAAGAACGGCAGATCCGTGCTGGGTTCGGTCACAAAAACATCGATGCCGGCGCCGGCAATCCGGTGCTCCTTGAGGGCTGTGAACAGCGCCTCCTCATCCACGAGGCCGCCGCGGGCCACGTTAATGATGTACGCGGTGTCCTTCATCTTGGCGAAGGCGTCCTCGCCGATCATGCCCACGGTCTCCGGCGTCTTGGGCATGTGGATGGTGATGAAGTCGCTTTGCGCCAGCAGCTCGTCCAGGGTCACCAGCTGCACACCCA
>DATIMB010000453.1:0-4479 GCA_035475875.1 Micrococcaceae bacterium | reverse complement strand
CGCTTCGACCGCCATGGACGGGGCGTTCTCAGTTCGTTTCATTGCAGCCAAGTCTACTGTCACCCGCCCCAGTTTCATGGCGGAGCGGGTGCCCGGACGAGGCGTCGACCCGCCATAGGTCAAGGGGTCCCTGACTAAGGTCTCCATAGGGTCCTTCCGGATGCGTTCACTGGTTGCTTCAACCCGCCGGAGCGGGCAAATATTCCGCTTTAGTGCAAAACTAAGAGGACGCACCGCCCAACTGTATTGACATCACGTTCCGCTGCATCAGCCAGGAGGCATCAATGTCTATCGTCCGTTCACTCGCGCGGCCTATGCTCGCATCATCGTTCATCGTTGCCGGGCTTGACCGTCTGCGCCACGCCGACCAGACCGCCGCGCAGCTCTCTCCGGTGCTCTCCCAGGTCTCGGCGATGTTGCCGATCCAGGCGGATGAAAAGATGCTGGCCCGCGCCCTGGGCGGCGCACAGCTCGGTGCCGGCATACTGCTGGCGGCCGGCAAACTCTCCCGGGTGGCGTCGCTGGTGCTGGCCGTGACCTCCACGCTGAACGCCGTCGTCGAATACCGCAATGCCGATGCCAGCACGGCCGAAGCGCGCGCCCACCGCAGGACCGCGCTGCTGAAGAACCTTTCCCTTTCCGGCGGCGTGCTGCTGGCCTCGGTGGACACCGGCGGAAAGCCCGGGCTGGCCTGGCGCGCCGGGCATCTGGCCGCGGCCGGCAAGAAGACCACCCGCAAGCAGCTCAAGCACGCGGATAAGACGGTCCGCCGCCTGGCCGGCGACGTCACCGGTTCCTAACCCTCGATGACTGCCCTCTCCCCTGCTCCCGCCCGCACCCCCTGGCCCGCCCCGCAGGCCACGTCCCCGATCGACGCGACGCTGACGGTTCCCGGCTCCAAGTCGCTGACCAACCGCTATCTGGTGCTGGCTGCCCTGGCCGACGGTCCGTCCCGGTTGCGGGCTCCGCTGCACTCCCGCGATTCAGCGCTTATGGTGGCTGCGCTGCGCCAGCTCGGGGCGGATATCGACGAGGTCGACGGCGAGGGGGACTTTGGCCCGGACCTGCTGGTCACGCCGATTCCCGTCGGGGTGGCCTTGCCGTCGGGCGGAGTGGCCGTGGACTGCGGCCTGGCCGGGACAGTCATGCGCTTTGTCCCGCCGGTGGCGGCGCTGGTCACCGGCAGCGTGGCGTTCGACGGCGATCCGCATGCCAGGGCGCGCCCGATGGGCCCGGTGATCGAGGCACTGCAGGGGCTCGGCGTGCAGGTCGACGACGGGGGCGGACGCGCGCTGCCCTTCACCGTCACCGGGAGCGGGCAGGTTCGCGGCGGGCACCTGGAAATCGATGCCAGCGGCTCCTCGCAGTTTGTCTCGGCCCTGCTGCTGGCCGGTGCCCGCTTCAGCGAGGGACTGCACCTGGAGCATGTGGGCAAACCTGTGCCCAGCCTTGACCACATCGCCATGACAATCCGCGTGCTGCGGGAACTGGGTGTGGGCGTCGACGATTCGGTGCCCAACCACTGGGTCGTGGCACCCGGTCCCATCCGTGCCTTCGACGTGGCCATTGAGCAGGACCTTTCCAACGCCGGGCCGTTCCTGGCGGCGGCACTGGTGTCCCGAGGCACCGTCCGGATCCCACGTTGGCCCTCGGCCACTACACAGGTGGGCGGAAAGTGGAAGGACATCCTGGCCGGCTTCGGCGCCCAGGTCAGCCTGGACGACGGTGTCCTGACCGTCCGCGGGCCTGCCGAGATCAAGGGCGTCCGTCTTGCCGATACCAGTGAGCTGGCTCCCACCGTGGCCGCCTTATGCGCGCTCGCCAGCGGACCTTCCCGACTCAGCGGCATTGCCCATCTGCGTGGCCATGAAACGGACCGGCTCGCCGCGCTGGTGGCCGAAATCAACCGGCTGGGCGGTTCCGCCGTCGAGACGGCCGACGGACTGGACATCACCCCGGCTCCGCTGCACGGCGGACTCTTCCGGACCTATGCGGACCACCGGATGGCCACTGCGGGCGCCATCATCGGCCTGGCCGTCCCCGGCGTGCAGGTGGAGGATATCGCCGCAACAGGCAAGACGATGCCGGAGTTCGCCCAACTCTGGCACGCGATGCTGAACGGACAGCGCGTCCCGGAGAGCACCGCCGTCGACCCTTCCCGCGGCTGAACATGGGCAACGCCTCCTGGGACCGGGACTGGGACGAATCATCCGTCCGGATCCGGCCCAACAAGAAGGGCACGCGGCCGCGCACCAAGGACCGGCCCAGCCACGAGGATGCCGTGATCGGCCGGATCATCACCGTGGACCGTGGCCGGTACACCGCCATCGTGGACGAAGATACCGCGCAGGAGCGAATCCTGGTGGCGGCCCGCGCCCGGGAACTGCGCCGCAACCCTGTGGTGGCAGGGGACTTCGTGGGCCTGGTGGGCGATACCAGCGGAGCACCGGATTCGCTGGCCCGGCTGGTCCGGATCGAGGACCGCCGCACCGTGCTGCGCCGCAGCGCGGACGATACCGACCCGGTGGAACGCGTGGTGGTGGCCAACGCGGACCAACTGGTGATAGTGGTCGCGGCGGCCAACCCGGAACCGCGGACCGGCTTCATTGACCGCGCCCTAGTGGCCGCCTACGACGCAGGCATTGCTCCGCTGTTGTTGGTGACCAAGGCAGACGTGAAGGACCCTGCGGAGCTGCTGGCCAATTACACCCACCTGGAGATGACCGTCGTCGTCAGCCGCACCGCCACCGAGCGCACCTCGGGCATCGACGCCCGCAGCGATGACGGCCAATCGGCTCTGCTGGCCGGCACCGCCGTCGAGCAGCTCAGGGAACACCTCAACGGCAAGGTCAGCGTGCTGGTGGGCCATTCCGGGGTGGGTAAATCCACCATGGTCAACGCGCTGACCGGTTCGCAGCGGGCCACCGGCGGGGTGAATGCGGTCACCGGCCGCGG
Source organism: Micrococcaceae bacterium (assembly GCA_035475875.1). Classification (GTDB taxonomy): domain Bacteria; phylum Actinomycetota; class Actinomycetes; order Actinomycetales; family Micrococcaceae; genus Arthrobacter_M. The sequence goes on along the minus strand of DATIMB010000453.1, from coordinate 1,524 downwards.
CCGGCACACCTCCTCCTCGGCGCTGGCGTTGCGGCTGGCCGGCGGGATGCCCGGCAGCTGGATCATCGACACCCCGGGCATCCGGTCCTTTGGCCTGGCGCACGTGGACCCGGACCGGATCCTGCACGCGTTTCCCGATCTGGAACCCGGCACCGACGCCTGCGAGCGCGGCTGCAAGCACGACGACTCCGCCGTTAACTGCGGGCTGGACGCGTGGGTGCAGGACGGCCATGCCGGCGAGGCCGGACCGGCGCGGCTGGCGTCGTTGCGCCGCCTGCTCGGTGCCGGCGAACGTGCCGAGGGGCGGGCGGAGGCGAAGGAATTGGGCACCAGCCGCTAGCGCTGCCGGGCCGCGTGGCCCATATCCCCGATCCCGCCCGCAAATGACGATAGCGTGATGGCTATGAACGTCGCCCCGCAAACGTATAACGATGATCTCCGCCTTGCCCACGTGATGGCGGACTCCGTCGATTCCCAGACCATGGCCCGGTTCAAGGCGCTGGATCTGCAGGTGGAAACCAAGCCCGACCTGACCCCTGTTACCGACGCGGACAAGGCGGCCGAGGACGCGATCCGCAGCCAGCTCTCCCGTGTCCGCCCGCGCGATGCGGTGCTGGGCGAGGAATTCGGCAGCACCGGCCACGGTTCGCGGCGCTGGATCATCGACCCGATTGACGGGACCAAGAACTTCGTCCGCGGCGTCCCGGTCTGGGCCACGCTCATTGCCCTGGTCGACGAGGGGCAGCCGGTCGTGGGTTTGGTCAGCGCCCCGGCGCTGGGCAAACGCTGGTGGGCGGCCCAGGGTACCGGCGCATTCACTGGAAAGTCGTTGGCCGCTGCCACCCGGCTGAAGGTCTCCAACGTCTCGCAGCTGGCCGACGCCTCGCTCTCCTACTCCTCGCTGACCGGGTGGCGGGACCGGGGCAATCTGGAGGAATTCATTTCACTGACCGAGGACGTCTGGCGCACCCGGGCGTATGGGGACTTCTGGTCCTACTGCCTGGTGGCCGAGGGCGCCGTGGACATCGCCTGCGAACCGGAACTGAATCTGTACGACATGGCGGCGCTGGTCCCCATCGTGGCCGAGGCGGGTGGCCGCTTCACCTCCCTTGAGGGGGCCGAGGGACCGTTCGGCGGCAATGCTTTGGCCACCAACGGTATCCTGCATTCCGAGGTGCTCCGCCGGCTCAACCCGAACCATGACGACCTGCTGCAGGGCGGGCTGTAGGACCCGCACCCGGCAGCCGCTGGATCCGGCGCCCCGGCTGCGGAATAGCGGCGCTGGCATAGCGGCTCCTGGATAGCGGGCGCTGGCGTAACGGCTCCAGGATTACGTGTCCGCGGCAGCGGCTGCGGAATAGCGGCGCTGGCGTAACAATCGGACCGTAATAATCGCGCCGACCCGCGGCATGTACTAGCCTCTTCTGGATAGGTCACGAGTGCCAGTGCTAAACCCCGGTTTGCTGGCCGGCAACCCTCCTTTCGCGGCGGGGTGCCCCGGGTGACGACCTGGCCAGGCCGGAG
>DATIMB010000452.1:0-7051 GCA_035475875.1 Micrococcaceae bacterium | reverse complement strand
CCGGAACAACATCCAGCCTGAAGCGGTTGGATAGACTGCAAGGGCGCCAGTGGGGCGCCGGGTCCCGATGCCGCCGTTGCACTTTGCGCGGCCCCAGCGGGACAGCTTTGTGAATAATGAAGGAGTTCCGTGTCTTCTCATCCAATTCGGGTTGCCATTGTTGGCGTCGGAAACTGTGCGGCATCGCTGGTCCAGGGGGTGCAGTACTACCGGAATGCGGACGCTTCGGCGACTGTGCCGGGACTGATGCATGTGGAATTTGGCCAGTACCACGTCAACGATGTGACCTTTGTGGCCGCGTTCGACGTCGACACCAAGAAGGTGGGCCTGGACCTGGCCGACGCGATTGGCGCCAGCGAAAACAACACCATCAAGATCGCCGATGTCCCCAGCCTGGGCGTAAGCGTGCAGCGCGGCCCCACCCTGGACGGGCTGGGCAAGTACTACCGCGAGACCATTGACGAGTCCGCGGAGGAGCCCGTGGACATCGCGGCAGCGCTGCGCGAGGCGAAGGCTGACGTCGTCGTCTGCTACCTGCCCGTCGGGTCCGACGCCGCCGCCAAGCACTACGCGCAGGCGGCCATCGACGCGGGGGTGGCCTTCGTCAACGCACTGCCGGTCTTCATTGCCGGTACCAAGGAGTGGGCTGACAAGTTCACTGCGGCGGGCGTACCGATTGTGGGCGACGACATTAAGAGCCAGATCGGCGCGACCATCACGCACCGCGTAATGGCGAAGCTGTTCGAGGACCGCGGCGTCATCCTGGACCGCACCTACCAGCTCAACGTCGGCGGCAACATGGACTTCAAGAACATGCTGGAGCGCGACCGGCTCGAATCGAAGAAGATTTCCAAGACGCAGGCTGTGACCTCCAACACCAGTGCGGATCTGGGCACCCGCAATGTACACATCGGCCCGAGCGACTACGTGGCCTGGCTGGATGACCGCAAGTGGGCCTTTGTCCGGTTGGAGGGCCGCAACTTCGGTGACGCGCCTGTTTCGCTGGAGTACAAGCTTGAGGTCTGGGATTCGCCCAACTCTGCAGGTGTCATCATCGACGCCATCCGCGCCGCCAAGATTGCCCTGGACCGCGGGATCGGCGGCCCGATCGTGTCCGCGTCGAGCTACTTCATGAAGTCCCCGCCACAGCAGTTCCCGGATGACATTGCCCGCGAAAAGGTGGAGGCGTTCATCCGCGGGGACGTGGAGCGCTGATCCGGGCCTGATTCCGGCCGCTGCCTGCGGTTGTTCGTTTCGATCCGGCAGCAATGGCGACCTTGAGACCTTCAAGGACGCCATTGCTGCCGGATCGATGCGTACGGCGCCAAGACAGCCCATGCGGATCTCCTGGACGTAAGTTACCAACCCGTACCTCGTTAGTAACGCTTCAATAACGACCCCGGGTGTCGACTCCTTCCTGCTACGCACTGGAGGGCGGACCCATGAATCGACTGCACAAGCTTGGCCTGGTGGCCGCGCTGATCATCCCATTGGCCGGAACCCTGGCCCTGGCCGCGGGGCCGGCGTTGGCAGCGACGGCTGGTTGCCAGCCTGCGACGCCGGTGCCGTCCTCGTCGTACCCCGGCACTAATGTTGTGGCCGCCAACTTCGAGTCCGGGACGCTGGATCCGCCGTTCGTGGCCACGGCCAAGGGAACCGGCACGGCCTCCGTCTCCACCGCACAAGCGCACACCGGCACCTGTGCCGCCTATCTTCATGCGACCTCCGATGCGGGCTCGGTGGCGGACATCTCCACTCCGTTGCCCGCGGGCAGTACGGAAGTGTATGCGGACGGCTGGTTCGACATCACCACCGCCGGCCTCTCCGGCACGGACGTGCCGTACTTCCGGATCTTCTCCGGCACCACCGCGGTGGCGGACGTCTACCGGTACAACAGCAACGGCCAATTGTGGCTGCGGACCACCTCCGCAGCAGGATCACAGGTCTACACGCGGCTGACGTCCTCGAGCGTTCCGCTGGGTTCCTGGCACCATGTGGTGGCCCACGTGGTCCCGAACGCGGGCACAACGACGGTCGAGGTCTGGTTTGACGGCGCGCGGCTTTATTCGAGCAGCCAGGTCAGCAGTACCGCGACGACGGTCTCGGCCGTGCAGCTGGGCGATGAACACGACCGGCAGATGGGCGACACCTACATCGACGACCTGGTGGTGAACGCGGCAGCGCCGGCCCCGACGACCCCGGGTACCTGCCAGCCGTCGCAGCCCGCCCCCTCCGACAGTTACCCGGGAACCGTGGCCGCGGCGACGGGCTTTGAATCCAATACCTTTGCTCCGTTCACCGCGAAGACCGCGGGAACCGGTACAGCCGCGGTTTCCTCGGCGTTGGCACATACCGGCGGCTGCGCCGCCTACCTGCATGCCACCACGGACGCGGGGTCGCTGGCTTACTGCACGCTCCCGGTCCCGGCGGGGACCAAGAGCGTGTATGCCGACGGCTGGTTCAACATCACCACGGCGGGAGTCAGCGGGAACGACGTGCCCTACTTCCGGTTCTTCTCCGGCACCACCCGGATCGCCGATATCTACCGCTACAACAGCAATGGCCAGCTCTGGCTGCGCGTCACCTCGCCAACCGGCGCCTTCACCTACACCCGGCTGACGTCGTCGAGCATTCCGCTCAGCTCCTGGCACCACGTCGTGATGCACCTGGTGCCCAACGGCAGCGCGACGACGGTCCAGGTCTGGTTCGACGGGGCACCGGTCTACTCCAGCAGCGCCGTGAGCGACATCGCCAGCTCGGTGAGCAGCGTCCAGCTGGGGGCCGAGCACGACCGCCAGATGGGTGACAGCTACATCGACGACGTCGTCATCAAGGCGGCGGCGTCGTAACGGCTGCCACGGGCTCAGTTCGCGACGGGACTCAGCGGGCCAGTGCCCGGTCGTAGCTGGCGATGGTGAGCTCGGCGGTGTGCTGCCAGCCGAAGGTCTCCGCGTACACAGACGCGGCCCGGCCCATGTCCACCCGGGTCTGCGGCGAATCGTGCAGCGATTCGAGCGCCGCGGCCCAGTCCGCGGGATCCCGGCCATCCACCAGCAGCCCGGTGCGGCCGTCGCTGACCGCGCGGGGAAGGCCGCCCACGTTGGTAGCTACCACGGGTGTGCCGCAGGCCTGTGCTTCCAGCGCCACCAGACCAAAGGACTCGCTCGACGACGGCATGGCCACGAGGTCTGCGGAGCGATACCACTGGGCCAGCTCGGCGGAGCCGACCGGCGGCAGGAGGGCGACGACGTCGTCGAGCCCGTGCTCGGCCACCAGCGCGGCCAGGTCATACTTCTCCGAACCACTGGGTGAGCCGACAATGCTCACCCGCAGGGCGATGTCCGGGCGGAGCCGGCGCAGCAGCGCGGCCGCCCTGACCAGTACGTGCGGACCCTTCAGCCGCTGCAGCCGTCCGGCGAAGAGCACGTGGAACACCTGCGCCGGGATGCCCAACTGCTGCCGGGAACGGTCCCGGAAGGCCGGTTTGAAGATCTTCAGGTCCACCCCGGGGGAGATCACGTCGATCCGGCTCTCGCAGCCGTTGTAGTGCCGCTCAAGCTCGGCGGCCTCCGAGGTGGTGTTGGCAATCAGCCGGGTGGCGGCGGCGACAATCCGCTGCTCGCCGTCCGCGCGCAGGCTCGGCTCTGCCGCATGCCCATCCGTATGCTGGTTCTTGACCCGCGCCATGGTGTGCATGGTGTGCACCAGCGGCAGGTCCCACTCCTCGGCCAGCAACAGCCCCGCCATCCCGGAGACCCAGTAATGCGAGTGGATCGCGTCGAACCGCGTGCCGGGGGAGCCGGCCGCAAGGCCCGCAGACGGACCTGCGATTGCGGCGGCCAGTTCCGGGACCAGCTGCGGGAGCTTCTCCTTAGCGACCGCGGAGGCCGGACCGGCGGCAACGTGGCGCACCAGGACTCCCGGCGCCAGTTCCACCACCGCATCCAGATCCGGAGCGGTCAGCCGGGTGAAAATTTCCACCTCGACGCCGGCGGCCGCGAGTTCCAGCGCCAGCTCGCGCACGTACACATTCATCCCGCCGGCATCGCCTGAGCCCGGCTGCGCCAAGGGGGAGGTGTGCAGGGACAGCATGGCCACACGGCGCACCTGGTGCACGGCAGTCTCCGATCATGGTTACCGGCGGTTTTTCGCGGCACAATGACGCGCCGACATACGCATTCTCCCATTTTGCGATTCAATCTACTGATTGAATCTACTATGGGAGAGCACGCCGTAGCCGCCCTCCCAGGAAGGAAGAAGGTGGTAGCCATGGCCAGCAGACTGGCCCGGCGGGAGGCGGGAATCGGCTACCTTCTCCTGACCCCCAGCCTGTTCGGAATCCTGGCTTTCCTGGTCTTCCCGATCCTGGTGGTCATCTGGCTGTCGCTGAACAGCTGGGACCTGCTCAGCCCGGCCAGGTTCATCGGGCTGCGGAATTTCACCACGGTTTTTGCCGACCCGGCGTTCCTGCGCTCAATGCTGGTCACGGTGCTGTTTGTGCTGATGGTCATCCCACTGCAGACCGCGCTGGGCCTGCTCGCGGCGGTGCTGCTATCCCGCGGCCTGCCCGGCTCCGCGCTGCTGCGGGTGGTCTACGTGATCCCCTGGATCTGCGCCCCGCTGGCCCTGGGCGTGGTGTGGAGATGGATCTTTGCCCCCACCGGCGGGGCCCTGAACGCTGTGCTGGGCGGCACCACCCCGTGGCTGAGCGACCCGCTGTTGGCACTGCCCGCGGTGGCCACCGTCAGTATCTGGTCCCAGGTAGGCTACGTGGCGCTGTTCTTCACTGCAGGCCTGGCCGCCATCCCGGAACAGGTCACCGATGCGGCAAGGATCGACGGCGCAAATGCCTGGCAGGTGTTCTGGCAGGTCAAGCTGCCGCTGCTGCGCCCCACCATGTTTTTTGTCCTGGTCACGGGGATCATCAGCAGCTTCCAGGCCTTCGACAGCATCTACGCGCTCACCCCCAACGGCGGCCCGCAGGGCACCACGGACGTGATCGCCACCCGGATCTACGGGGAGGCCTTCCAGACCTTCAACCTGGGCCGGGCCTCGGTGATGGCGCTGGTGCTGTTCGTGGTGCTGGTGGCGGTGACGCTGGCCCAACAGTTCTACTTCCGGAAGCGGATTACCTATGACCTCTCCTAAGGACACTCCGGAGGCCACAGCCGAGACCGACGCGGACGCCACAACCGAGCTCGGTGCTGTCGCAAAGGGCGAGCCCGACGCCGCGGCCATGGAGGAGGACACGGCGGACTTCCCGCTGGCAGAACCGGCGCTGCGCACCACCCGTGCCGGTCGGCTGGAGGCGAGGCGTCCGTCGTCGCGCCCGTCCCGGACCAGGCTGGGACTGAACCTGCTCAGCTACCTGGTGCTGGCGGCGGGCTTCGTTCTCACCGTGGCGCCGTTCATCCTCAGCGTGATGACCGCGTTCAAGACGCCGGGGCAGTTCGCCAGCGAGCCGGCCCTGAACCCGCCTTCCCCGGTGACAGTGGAGAATTTCATCACTCTGTTCACCGGGGAGCGGAACTTCTGGGCGCCCATCGCCGTCACCGCGCAACTGGTGCTGGTCGTCGTCGTCGGCCAGCTGGGCTTCTCCGTGCTGGCCGCCTACGCCTTCGCGCGGATCCAATTCAGGCTCCGCGACGTACTGTTCTGGGGCTATCTGGGCACCATGATGGTTCCGCAGGTGGTCACCGTCATCCCGCTGTACACCATCTTCTCCCAGCTGGGGCTGCGCAATACCTTCTGGGCCCTGGTGCTGCCGTTCGTCTTCGGCTCCCCGTACGCCATCTTCCTGCTCCGCGAGTACTTCCGTGCCATTCCGGAGGACCTGATCAGCGCGGCCAGGCTGGACGGCGCCGGCACGCTGCGCATCCTGTGGAGCATCGTCATCCCGCTCAGCCGGCCCATCCTGGCGACGCTGACCATCATCACAGTGGTAAGCCATTGGAACAATTTCCTCTGGCCGTTGATTATCACCAGTGGCAGGACGTGGCAGACAGTCACCGTGGCCACCGCCGCGCTGCAGTCGCAGTACAACGGAAACTGGACGCTGGTGATGGCTGCGACGACCATCGCGCTGGCGCCGCTGCTGGTGCTGTTCGCGATCTTCCAGAAGAACATCATTTCTTCGATTGCCATCACGGGTTTCAAATGAGCTGCAACAATGCTTCCGCGGGATGGGTCCGCGGATCAGAGAAAGGACTTCAGTGATGAAGGGTTTATGGCGCAAGGGGGCGGCGCTGGCCGCCGGGGCAGCGTCGCTGGCGATGGTGGTCACGGGCTGCTCGCCGGCAGCACCGAACGGCTCGGGCAACAGCTCCGGTGGCAACGTTACCGTCACGGTACGGTTGTGGGACGACCAGGTGCAGAAGGCCTACGACGCCTCCTTCAAGCAGTTTGAATCCCAGAATCCGGGTATTACGGTGAAGACGGTCCTGGAACCGTACAGCACCTATTTCGACAAGCTGCGCACGGATGTCTCCGGGGGCAACGCGGACGACATCTTCTGGATCAGCGGCTCCTACTTTGCCCCGTACGCGGACAATGAGAACCTGATGGCCATCGGCTCCGACTTCGATTCCGAAAAGGCCGGCTGGGTGCCGGCAGCGGTGGACCAGTACACCCGCAACGGCAAGCTCTGGGGCGTGCCGCAGCTGACGGACGGCGGGATTGCGGTGTACTACAACAAGGACATGCTGGCCAAGGCCGGGGTGGACCCGGCGAACCTGAGCTGGAATCCGGCGGACCCCTCCAAGGACACCTTCCTGAAGGCGGCGCAGAAGCTGACGCTGGACGCGAAGGGCCACACCGCGGACGATCCGGCCTTCGACCCGAACCACATTGTGCAGTACGGCTTCAATGCCAGCCAGGACCTGCAGGCCATCTACTACAACTTCATCGGCTCCAATGGGGGCGCCTTCCAGGACGGCGAGAACTTTGTCTTCGCCTCGGACAAGAGCGCGCAGGCCATCCAGTACATCGTGGATCTGATCAACAAGTACCACGTCTCGCCGAGCGCGGCGGATACCAATGACAACGGCGACTT
>DATIMB010000451.1:0-5189 GCA_035475875.1 Micrococcaceae bacterium | reverse complement strand
ACCACCTGGGGAAACAGGTTTAACCGCAGCCGTCTCGTCATCATCCATCAGGGCATCGCGGATGATCCGGCGCGGATCGTACTGGCGCGGGTCCAGCTTCTTCCAGTCGATCTCATCCAGGTCGACGCCGGCTTCTTCCTTAATGGTTTCGCGGGCCCCTGCGGCCATCCGCCGCACTTCGCGGATCAGATTACGCAGTTTTTCGGCGTATTCGGGCAGCCTTTGGGGACCGATCACCAGGACCGCCACGATGGCGATGATGAGCAGCTCCGGGGCGTTGATACCAAACACGTTAGGAAGATTACCCTCTCCGGCCTGAAAGCGACGATTTCACAGCTGCCACCCCACGGCCGGTCCAACCACGGGACGATTTCACCACTGGACCATCCGCCCCAACCCACGCACTATCCGGGAATACCAGCCGGCCCAGCCTTGCTGTCCGGTGTTTTCCGGCGATGCGGAAACCGGTCGGCTGACATGCCCCGGCGCCGCGGCGATGGCCGCCGTCATCGGATCCAACGCAGTAGCGGGAAGATCCGTCGAAACCGTGTAGGTGGCCCCGTTCTGCCGAAAGACCAGCTGCCATGGGTTCCCCTGCGCCCCGGCGGCCCGCAGCCAGGCCTGCACACCATCCGCGGACAGCGGTTGAAATCCGTCGACGGAGGCGGCGTGCCCGGTGATCGCGTTAACAGGGGCGGCGTTCCGGTCGGTCCCAGCGCTGGACTCCCCGGCGGAGCCCGCGGCGGTATCCGCTACGGCAGCACCCTGCGGCCGCTGTTCGTAAATACGCACCGTGTTGGACCCATTGGCCAGGATCAGTTCCAGGGTGGGCACGCCGGCCGCCACAAACCCCTCCGCCGAATGCAGCGAAAAACCCATCGCAGCGAGTTCCGGACAGTTCCAGCCGGCCAGCTTCAGGGTGTCGATGTCGGCGGTGTCCACGGCGGCTGGCCGTGCCGCATCTGCCAGGGCCCAATCCGGTGGCTGCGGTCCCCGCCGCGGCAGTGCCGAGCCGGCAAGCTGTGCGGAAGGAGGCAACTGTGCCATCGCTGCGGGCGTTTCGACGGGCCAGTGGCTGGTCACCGCGGCAGCCGCCGTCGGCGCGGCGCTGGACGCTGTAGGGGCGGCGGTGGCGCGCGCCAGAGCAATGCCGGCGTCCGGTCCGGCATCCGCACCGGCCAAGTAGGCCCCGCCCAGCACGGCGACCACGGCCACCGCCGATCCTGTCGCGAGGACTTTGCCCCGCCGGCGCCGGACGCGGTACGGAAGCCGCAGTTCCTCATTGCCGGCGGTGTCAAGGCAGCGCGTACGCTCCAGGATCCGCTGGGCAAGATCGGCACTGGGTTGGGGTACTGCCTCGCCCGCCAGGTGCCTGCGGTGTTGCCTGGCCCGCGCCACCAGCAGCCGACAGTGTGCACAGACCTGCAGGTGTTCCTCGGCGCGGCCTTGCTGGGCGGCGCTCAGGCGCCTGCCCAGGTACTCATCGACGCAATGTCCAATATGGGGCACGGTTGCTGTCAGTGGACGCGGGCGATGCGGGGCAGCTTGAGGCGGGGCTTTGCCGGCTTCTTCGTGGCCGGATCCGCCGCAGCCTCCTCGGGGACACCGGTGCGCCCGGGAGCACGGTGCGCCAGCGATTCGCGCAGCATGGTGCGCCCGCGGTGGATACGCGAGCGGACGGTCCCCAGCTTGACGTCCAGCGCCTCGGCCACCTCATCGTAGGACAGCCCCTCCAGATCGCAGAGCACGACGGCGGCACGGAAGTCCGGGGGAAGCGCCTCCAGCGCGGCCTGCACATCGATATCGAGGTTGTTGAATTCGAAGCTGCGCTCCGGGCCGGGATCCCGCCCCGGAAGCCGGGACTCGGCGTCGTCGGCCAGGGCATCGAACCGGATCCGCGTCTTGCGGCGGGCCTGGTCCAGGAACAGGTTGGTGGTGATCCGGTGCAGCCAGCCGTCCAGCGTGCCGGGCTTGAAATTGGCCAACGAACGGAATACCCGGACAAAAACCTCCTGGGTAAGGTCCTCGGCGTCGAACCTATTGCCGGTGAGCCGGTAGGCCAGCCGGAAGACCTTCGCGGAGTGGTTGTTGACCACTTCTTCCCATGAGGGGGCGCTCCAGCCGTCCGACGGCGGCTGGTCCTGGTCGGTCGGCCCCTGGCCGGTGTGGTCCTGGCCGGTGTTGTCCTGGGCGGGCTTGTCCTGGCCGGGCAGACCGGCAGATTCCCGACGGGCATCCCGAACGGCGGCCGAAGCCATTACCGATGCTGATCCAGCCATTGCCACGCACCTCTTCCCTCAGGTACTAACCATCATCCCAAATTAAGCTGTGCATTATCTGGGCACGACCGCAATTCAGCGCTGGGCGGACGCGGCCAGGCAGTAGGCTGGAGACCGGCCCATCCGCCGGCGCGCCCAGGCGCAGCCCGGGGCCTGAACCCCGCCCCCGCCGTAACCCCGTCCCCGCCATAACCCCGTCAGGAAAGTTGAAGCCATGAGTGCCGACAAGTCCACCAGCTGGTCCTACACCGAAGGCCTGCCCACGGAGGACGAGGTACTGCTGCGCGCCCGGGAACGCTCCTACGAGCTCGGCGTCGTTCCGGTCAGCACCGGAGTGGGCGCTGCACTGACGGTGCTGGCTGCGGCATCCAAAGCGCAAACCGCGGTGGAGATCGGCACCGGGGCGGGAGTTTCCGGCGTCTGCCTGCTGCGCGGGCTGGGCCCGCACTCCGTGCTGACCACCATCGATGCCGACGTCGAGCACCTCAAGGCCGCACGGGAGGCCTACCTGGAATCGGGGTCCCCCGCCAACCGGACGCGGACCATCTCCGGCCGGGCCGCGGATGTGCTCCCCCGGCTGACCGACGCGGCCTACGATCTGGTCTTCATTGATGCGGATAAACAGTCCTACCCGGGCTACGTTGCGCAGGCGGTCCGGCTGCTCAAATCGGGCGGCCTGCTGGTGGTCAACGACGCACTGGACAAGGACCGGGTTTCCGATCCTGCCATCCGGGAAGCGAGCACGGTGGTGCTGCGCCAGGTGGGCAAGGCAATCCGCGACGACGACCGGCTGGTGTCCTCACTGCTGCCCACCGGCGACGGGCTGCTGCTGGCGGTCAAGCGCTGACCAGCTAGCCTGAAGCGCCCGGGGATGTCAATGCTTATCCTTGTCGGTCCCAAATGATAGACCGTACACATGACGACGCAGAACCCGGACCAGAACAACAACCAGCCTCCCGCTTTGGACCTCCGCCCGCTGCCGGGCAGTGAACGTCCGCCCGCCACAGGCTACACAGCCGCGGCTGCGCAGCCGCTGCAGCCCGATGCCCGGGTGGAAGCGACTGTGGTGCTGCGGCGCCGCGCGGAACCGGAGCCGGATGCTTTCACGGGCATCTTGGACCAGGACCAGCTGGCGGCAGCCTATGGGGCCTCACCGCAGGACGTTGAGCTGGTCACTTCCACCTTCACCTCGCTCGGCGCCACCGTCCTGGACCAGGATGCCGCCTCGCGGCGGGTCAGGATTTCCGGAACCTCGGCGCTGATGTCCAGGATCTTCGGCACGGACCTGGAGCAGGTCAGCCGGCCGGACCCCACCGGCGGGACCCTGGTCCACCGGCACCGGACCGGCGGGCTGAGCGTGCCGGCCCCCCTGGACGGCGTCGTGACGGCGGTGCTGGGCCTTGACGACCGCCCGCAGTCGCGCACGCTCTTCCGGATCGCCCCGGCCGCGGCACAGGCCACCTCGTACACCCCGCTGCAGCTGGGCCGGGTCTACAACTTCCCGGAAGGCTATGACGGCAGCGGAGAGACCATCGCCATCCTGGAACTGGGCGGCGGTTTCGAGCAGTCAGACCTGGACGCCTACTTCGCGCAGTTGGGCATCACCGCGCCCGGCGTCCAGGCCGTCGGGGTGGACGGCGCCGCCAACCAGCCGGGCCAGGACCCGAACGGAGCGGACGGCGAGGTCCTGCTGGACATCGAGGTCGCGGGTGCCCGGGCCCCCGGCGCAAACATCGTGGTCTACTTCGCACCCAATACCGACGCCGGTTTCCTGGATGCCCTGAGCCAGGCCGCCCATGCCACCCCGACTCCCGCCGCCATCAGCATCAGCTGGGGCCAGAGCGAGGACGACTGGACGGCACAGGCACGCAACGCATTCGACGCCGCCTGCGCCGACGCCGCGCTGCTGGGTGTCACGGTGACGGCGGCGGCGGGCGACGACGGCAGCACGGACCGCGCGCAGGACGGCAAGGCTCATGTGGACTTCCCTGCCGCCAGCCCGCACGTACTGGCATGCGGCGGCACCCGGCTGGAGGCCAATCCCGGAACGGGCGCGGTGCAGTCAGAGACAGTCTGGAACAACGGCGCCAACAACGGCGCCACCGGCGGCGGGGTCAGCGACACCTTTCCGTTGCCCGCCTGGCAAAAGAAAATGGGCGTGCCCGTTCCGGCCGGAAAGGCCGGACGCGGCGTACCGGACGTTGCCGCCGTCGCGGATCCGCAGACCGGCTACCAGGTCCGGGTGGACGGCAAGGACATGGTGATCGGAGGCACCAGCGCGGTCTCGCCGCTGTGGGCGGCGCTCATTGCCAGGCTGGTCCAGGCCACCGGGCAGCGGCTGGGACTGGTCCAGGCCCGGCTCTACCCGATCGCCAGCAAAGGCAAGGTTCCGCCCGGCTTCCGCGACATCACCAGCGGGAACAACGGCGCCTTCACCGCCGCCAGCGGTTGGGACGCCTGCACCGGCTGGGGCGTACCGGATGGGGCTAAGTTGTTGGCCACGCTGGAAAAGAAGTCCTGACGGTCCCCGCGCCCGGCTGAGATACGCGCTCGGCAGCCGGGTGCCGAGTCCGGTGGCGCCTTTGCTGATCTCGTGTTCGTCGGCCCCGCCGCGGGCGGGTCCGGCGATCCGTTACCGGCGATCCGTTAGCTCGGAGTCGGGCGCAAACCTGTACTGGTCCGCGGCCTCTTCGAGCGGCATCCGCCACACCCGTTCCCCGGTGGGTTGCCGCTGCCGCCTCGTTGAGCCCACGGTCCAGGTCCTCGTCATTGCAGAACAGCGCATAGGCCAGGACTTGTCCGTCCCCCGGCAACGGTATTGCCGAGGGACAGTGCGGCTAGACCGTGACGCCCAGCAGGCAGTCCTTGAGCCGCTCGGCCTCTTCGGCGTTCAGTTCGACGACAAGGCGT
>DATIMB010000450.1:0-3554 GCA_035475875.1 Micrococcaceae bacterium | reverse complement strand
CCGGCCCCATTGAGAACATGCACTGCCCCTAACGCTTGGTCGTTACCATCGGGCGACTGAGCGCCCCAAAAGAGCTGGAGCTAGTTATTGCCGCGCAGGATGGCCAGCAGCCGGAGGATTTCCACGTACAGCCAGACCAGCGTCACCGTCAGGCCAAAGGCGGCGGTCCAGGAATACCGTGCCGGTACGCCGCTTTCCACGCCGCGCTGGATTGAGGTGAAGTCCAGGATCAGCGAGAAGGCCGCCAGGCCAACGGCCAGCAGACCCAACACCACACCGAACGGGATATGGGTACCTGGAATATCCATGCTCCGGATGCCCCACGGGCTGTTGGTGACGTTGAAGATCATCAGACCGAAGTTGATCAGCGAGAACACGAAGTACCCGCCCAGGGCGATCAGGAAGAATTTGGTCATCTTCGGCGTCGCCCGGACCTTGCCGCTCTTGAATAGCAGCAGGGTCACGGCAAAAACAGAGAGCGAGCCGATTACGGCCTGGATAACGATGCCGGGGAACAGGCCTTCCAGTACACCGGACAGGCCGCCGAGGAACATGCCTTCAGCGGCAGCGTAGACCATGATCAGGGCCGGCGACGGTTCCCGCTTGAACGAGTTCACCAGGCCAAGCACCAGGCCTACCAGCATGCCCGGAATGGTCAGGATCGGGAAGATCCAGCCCACGGCTGCCCCGACCAGCACCAAAGCCAGCGTGCCCAGCGTCTTGACGATGACGTCGTCGTACGTCATCCGCCCGGTCTGGACCGGACCCGCGGAGGGAGCGTTGTAGAGGTCCTGGAGTTGCTGGCTGGAGAACTGGGGCTGCGGGCCGGCGGTGGGTGCGGCCGGGCCAGCGTTGCGCTGATAGCCCTGCCGGCCCTGATTGGCCTGCGGGTCCCTAAAAATCCTGTTGCCCGAAAATACCGGGTTGCCACTCGGTGCCATGGTGCGAGTCCTCCATTCAGGGGGCTGGTGATAGGACCAACCCTAACAACAAAGACGAATACCGGGCAGCGATAGTTCCCGGCAGCAACTGCTGGGTGATTGGCGCTAAAATCGCAGGGTGCCGTCAACAACGCCCTCCCCCGCCCCGGACCGTCCCGTCTCGCTGCCGCTGCGCATGCTGCACGATCGCCTGTTGGTGCAGCTGGACAAGGAGTCCAGCGAGCGGCGGTCCAGCTCCGGCATCGTTATCCCGGCGACGGCGGCCATGGGCAAGCGCCTTGCCTGGGCAGAGGTGGTGGCTGCAGGACCGAACGTGCGCCAGGTATCGGTCGGTGAAAAGGTGCTGTTCGATCCCGAGGACAGGGCCGAGGTGGAGGTGCTGGCCAGCGAATACATCCTGCTGCGCGAGCGGGACGTACATGCGGTGGCGCAGCCGGCCGAAACCGCCAAGCATGTGGGCATGTACCTGTAAAGCAACTGGACCTGTAGAGCTTTACGCGTAGGAACGTTGGTGCCCCAGGAGAGACTCGAACTCTCACTTGGCAGATTTTAAGTCTGCTGCCTCTGCCGATTGGGCTACTGGGGCTGCGCAAAAGCCTACTTCATTGCGTCTCCTGCGAAGAAACTGCCTTTGTTCCGTACCGCTCCGTGCCGTCCCTAGCGGTTTTTTTCATTGCACAACGGATGTCCTGCCGGAGTTGCCCGGAACGCAGCTCACCATCACCACGAGCAACGGCTGCAACAGTATCTGTTGTGGAATGAAAATCTTCCGTGGAATCACGACGGCGCCCGTCCCTTGAAGGGAACGAGCGCCGTCGTTGGTACCGGATTTTTTGCAGCCGGGGCCGGTCGTGCGGACCGAGGGCTATTTGGCGTCGACCGGGGCCTTGGCCTTCTTGGCGGCACCATTGGACGAACCATTGCTGCCGCTCTTCGGGGCCTTGGATGCGTTGCTGCCCTTCGGAGCGGAGCCAGGCGCCGCGGGAGTCTTGGCCTTGGCAGCGGCCGGCGCTTCAACAACCTGCGTCTCAGCCTTAGCCGCAGGCGCTGCGGGAGCCTTAGCTTCGGCAGCGGGGGCAGCAGGAGCCTTCGCTTCAGCAGCCGGAGCAGTAGCAGCGGGGGCAGCCGGAGCAGTAGCAGTAGCAGCCGGAGCAGTAGCAGCGGGGGCTGCTGGAGCAGGCGCAGCAGCGGGCTTCGGGGCCGGCGACGCCGCCGCGCGGAACGCCGCACGCGGCTGGTCCAGGTCCAGCAGCATGGTGGTATCGCGGCCGGCGAACAGCGAAATGAACCAGCCGGAGATTACCCGCCACTTGCGCTCGAACGTGGGCATGGCCAGCCCGTGGTAGCCGCGGTGCGCCAGCCAGGCCAGCGGGCCCTTCAGCCCGACGCCCATGATGTTGGCGACGCCCTTCCACTGCCCGAAACCGGCAACGGCGCCCAGGTTCTTGTGCTTGTAGTCGACCAGCGGCTTCTCCCAGCGGGATGCCCACAGGTTCTTGGCGAGGCGCTTGGCCTGGCGCAGCGCGTGCTGGGCGTTCGGGACACAGAAGCCGCCCACGCCGCCTCCGGTCAGATCCGGCACGGCGGCTACGTCGCCGGCGGCCCAGGCGTTCTCAATGGCGCCGAATTCGCCGGTGATGCGTAGGTCCGCGCCCACCTTGACGCGGCCACGCTCGTCCAGCGGGAAATCGGTGGAGCGCACCATCGGGTTGGCCTGCACGCCGGCGGTCCAGATCAGGGTGTCGGTGTCGAATTCCTGCGCCAGCGACTTGTCCGGCAGATTGATCAGCCGCATGTGGTTGCCCTCGGCGTTGTCCAGCGAGGTGTTCAGCAGCACCTCGATGTTGCGGCTGCGCAGGTGCTCCACTACCCATTCGGCCTGGGCGGCGGTGACCTCGGGCATGATCCGGCCCATGGCCTCGACCAGCACGAAGCGCAGTTCGGCAACATTGATGCGCGGGTTCAGCTCTGCGGCAGTGCGTGCCATGTCCTCAAGCTCGGTGATGGTCTCGATGCCGGCGAAGCCGCCGCCGACGACGACGAAGGTCAGGGCGCGCTTTCGCTTGGCCGGGTCCGTCTCGGTGGAGGCTGTCTCGATGGACTCGAGGACCTGGTTGCGCAGCGCGACGGCCTCTTCGATGGTCTTCAGGCCGATGCCGTTCTCCGCCAGTCCCTTGATGGGGAAGGTGCGGGTGATGGATCCGGCGGCGACGACGACGTCGAAGTACGGGATCTCGAAGGGCTCCCCGCCATCGGCGGGCGCGACGACGGCGGTCCGGTTGGCATGGTCGATGTGCGTGACGCGCCCCTGGATGAGCTCCGACTGGCGCAGGTGGTGGCGGTGGGAGACCACCGCGTGCCGGGCCTCGATGTTGCCGGCGGCAACCTCGGGCAGGAAGGGCTGGTACGTCATGTACGGCAGCGGGTCAACGACGGTGACGATGCCACCGGCGTTGGCGATCTTCTTCTGCAGTCGAAGGGCTACGTAGAGACCGACGTAGCCTCCTCCGACGACGAGAACGCGGGGACGGTCCTGAAGTTGGGGTTTGAGTGCCATGGTTCAATGGTACAAGACTTTGTGAAAAAATTCACGAACCGCTTATGGCTCTCCGG
>DATIMB010000449.1:0-3640 GCA_035475875.1 Micrococcaceae bacterium | reverse complement strand
TGCGCTCCAGCATGGCCGGGACGGTGGTGAAGTGGCTCGCCGCCCCCGGGGACGTCGTCGAACAGGGCCAGCCGGTGTTGGTCCTGGAGGCGATGAAGATGGAAACTGCCGTGGCCGCCCACCGGGATGGAGTGTTGGGAGAACAGCTTGTGGCGGCCGGCGACGCCATCGCCCAGGGCAGTGTGCTGGCCGCTATCGGCTGAGACGGCAGTCCGGCGGTTGGTCGCCGAGATGCCGCCCCGGCCTCAGGGCTCTTGTCACTGGGACCGGCCGGCCACCTATTATCGTGGAGCCATGACGTTTACGGAAGTGCTTGACGAACTACGTGCACTGGCCCGGGGGGCCAAGCATGCCGAAACCGGTCTGTGGGTCTCGCATCAGCTCCGCCAGCGCATCGCCGCCGGGGAGTTGGCTCCGGGGACCAAATTGGCCGAGGAGGCCCTCTGTGAGGCCCTCGGCGTATCCCGGAACACGCTGCGCGAAGCGTTCACCGCCCTGCATGCCGAGCACATCATCACCCGCATCCCCAACCGCGGCGTCTTCGTGGCCCATCCAAACGGCGACGATATCCGCGAGATTTACCGGGTCCGCCGGTACCTGGAGCCGGCCGCCCTGATGTGGTCGCCCTCGGGCTCAACGGCTGAGCTGGAGGCCATTGTCGCCCAGGCCCGGCAAGCGCGCGACGACGGCGACATCGCCGGCATGGCAGGAGCCAACCAGGATTTCCACCGGGTGGTGGTGGCGCGGGCGGGCAGCGAAAGGCTGGATGCCCTGATGGCGCAGGTGCTGGCCGAAATGCGGCTGGTTTTCCATGCCATGGCCGCCGATCCTGTTTTCCATGAGCCCTATGTGGAGGACAACGGGCGCATCATCGAACTGCTCGCCGCGGGCCGCCCGGCTGACGCCGCGGCCTTCCTGGCCGACTACCTGGAGCGCGCCGAAGCCCAACTGCTCGCCGCCGTCGAAGGCGTGCTGCGGTAGGAGCGCCCATCGAGCGCCAATCGAGACGCCGCCCTTGCGCGATTGTTCAACAAAAGTCTATGCTGTAAATCACACGTCGGGCCACCGCCCACGGCAGAGATCATCCCACCCGGTCCACCGGTGTTCGGATCTGCCGGCACAGACTACTCAGAACCCCACGCCGGTTCTTTGAGAATGGAACGTCATGCTTGTACTCATCGGGGTATTGCTGGTCATTGTTGGCTTCGCAATCCGCCTGAACCCGTTGGTTGTGGTAACCGTAGCCGGCATCGTCACGGCCCTGCTCGGCGGGTTGAATCCCGTGCAGATCCTCGACGCCTTCGGCACAGGCTTCGCCAGCAGCCGCTCGGTAACGATCTTCCTGGCCGTGCTGCCGGTGATCGGCATCATCGAATACTTCGGCCTGCAGGAGCAGGCCAAACGGCTGATCGCCAAGCTTTCCCGGCTGACCGCCGGACGCGTGCTTCTGGGCTACCTGGTGGTCCGCCAGCTGACCGCCGCGGTCGGCCTGAACAGCATCGGCGGCCACGCCCAGACCGTCCGCCCGCTGGTCTACCCCATGGCCGAGGGCGCCGCCCTGCGCCGTTACGGGACCGTCCCGGAAAAGATCAAGGAGAAGATCAAGGGCCATTCCGCCGCGGCGGACAACGTGGGGGTCTTCTTCGGCGAGGACGTCTTCGTCGCCGTCGGGTCCATCCTGCTGATCACCACCTTCGTGGACACCACCTACCACCTGCACCTGGAACCGCTCCAGCTGGCCATCTGGGCCATCCCCACCGCCATCTGCGCCCTGCTGATCCACGGCTTCCGGCTGCTGCGCCTGGACCGCAAGCTGGACAAGGAAATCCGTGAAATCGAAGCTGCGGACGCGCTTCAGACCGTCAACGCGGGAGGAAACGCGTGATCAATGTAGAAGCCGTGTACTGGCTGATCGGAATCCTGTTCCTGGCCTGGGCCTTCCTGATAGGCCGGGACGCAAACCATCCCAAGCGCTGGGGCAGCGCCTCCTTCTGGGGCCTGCTGGGCCTGTGCTTCTTCTACGGCACCTGGGTCCAGGCGGGCAAAGCCCCCGGATGGGTACTAGGCATCGCCATCCTGGTCCTGGTGGTCCTGGCCAGTGCGGGGCCGCTGGGCGACGGCAAGGCCAAATCGTCCACTCCCGTCCAGCGCGAGGCCTTTGCGGCGAAGTTCGGGAACAAGCTGTTCATCCCGGCCCTCACGCTGCCCGTGGTCACCGTCCTGGTGGTCCTGCTGGCACCCGTACTGGTCATCGGCGGGACGCCCATCGTGGATCCCAAGAACACCACCCTCGTGGCGCTGGGCATCGGGGCGGTAGCCGCCGTCGTCGTCGCCCTGCTGATCCTGCGCCCCAAAAAGGTGCTCACCCCCGTGTTCGAAAGCCGGCGCATCCTCGAATCCATCGGCTGGGCCGCCCTGCTGCCGCAGATGCTCTCGACCCTGGGCATCCTGTTCACCAAGGCCGGCGTTGGCACCGCCGTCGGGACCCTGGCCGCAGGCATGCTGCCCAAAGGCTCGCTGCTGGCCGCCGTCGTGGTCTACTGCGTGGGCATGTTCATATTCACCGTGCTGATGGGCAACGGATTCGCCGCCTTCCCGATCATGACCGCCGCCATCGGCTGGCCCGTCCTGGTGCTCGGCTTCCACGGCAACCCGGCCATCGTCTTCGCCATCGGCATGCTGGCCGGCTTCTGCGGCACCCTGTGCACGCCGATGGCCGCCAACTTCAACCTGGTGCCCTCCGCACTGCTGGAAATGAAGAACAAGTACGGAGTGATCCAGGCGCAGTTGGGAACAGCCTTCCCGCTGCTGGGCGCGAACATTGCGCTGATGTACTTCCTGGCCTTTTAGGCCCCGCCGTTGGGCCCTTTAGGCCCGCCGTTGGGCCCCGCAACAGAACCAGCCGCAGGGAACTGCGACGAAGCAGAACGATGGAGAACCATGACGAAATCCGCGATCGACCCCAGCCAGCAGCAGATGGCCCGCCACAGGCAACGGGACCTGGCCGCGACCTATGCCGAGATCGTGCTGGAGAACCTGGCCCGCAGCTACCCGTACGCTTCGCATCACACCCAGGCCTCTCCTAAGGACCGGCCGAGCCCGCAGGAGCTGCACCCGAGCTTTTACACGTCCTTTGACTGGCACTCCTGTGTGCACATGCATTGGCTTGGCGTGTCGCTGCTGGACCACGGGCTCGACGCCGACCGCGACGCGGCCCTCCGCACAGCGCTTGGGGCAAATCTGACTGCCGCGAACCTGGCCGTCGAGGGCGACTATCTGAAGGCCAACCCGAGTTGGGAGCGGCCCTATGGATGGGCCTGGCTGGTCAGGCTGGCGGCCACCTGTGCCGGGACCGAGGACGCCCAGATCCGCAGCTGGGGCGCGGCCCTTGACCCCCTGGTCGATATTGTGGCCGATCTGGTCACGCACTGGTCGGCCAAGGTCGAATGGCCCGTGCGGCATGGCATCCACACCAATGCCGCCTTCAGCATGGCCCTCATGATAGACGCCTTCCGTGCCCTTGGCCGGGACCAGGCTGCGGCCACCTGCATGGACGCCGCGAGGCGTTGGTTCCTCGAAGACGTTGACTGGGCGCAACACTGGGAGCTCAGCGGCCAGGACTTCCTCTCCGCCGGACTGG
>DATIMB010000448.1:0-2806 GCA_035475875.1 Micrococcaceae bacterium | reverse complement strand
CCACGGCCGCCCATACAGCAGTTACCGACCGTTCGCGGTGCTGGAACGCTTGCGCACCGCGGCGGGCTTGTACCGCGAGACGGTGGGGTCGTCGGCGATCCAGAACCGCCACGGGTACGCGTCCGTTCCGCCGGCCCCGCTGACGCCGACGCGCGGACCGCTCAGCACCTCCTGCGCGGGCAGCGGTTCCGCCAACTCGACGTCGAACGCTCCACCGCGGGCCGGCGAGCCGTTATGCCCCCGGCCGATGCCCAGCACCGTTGCCAGCCGGGCGGGTCCCTGGGCCAGGTCCGCGTCCTTCCGTGAGGCCGGACGACGACGGCGGGCCAGTTCGATCCCCTCCACCACCTCCCCGGCCCGCAGGAGGACACCTGACGATGTTCCCGCCGGAGCGCAGACCAGATTGGCGCAGTAGTGCATGCCGTAGGTGAAATAGACGTAGAAGTGGCCTGGAGCGCCGAACATCACCGAGTTGCGGGCGGTGCGGCCACGGAAACTGTGCGACCCCGGATCAGGGGACGCCGAGTCGGCTGGCCCGAGGTATGCCTCGACTTCGGTCAGCCGGACAGCCACGGTCCCCTCGTCGGTCCGGTGCCGCACCACGGCACCCAGCAGCCGAGGCGCAACGAAGGTGGAAGGATGCGCAAGCAACTCCAGGAGATCGTGGACGACGGCCATATCCGTACCGTAACAGGCAAGCTGCGCGAACGGCCAAGCCGCGGTCGTCGGACAGACACGGCCCCTAGCCGGACGGAAACCGACACCGATCCCGCGATCCGACAACCATATTTCCATGTCATCGTGCGGAATCGGCATCATTTTTGGGCTAGAAGGCATCTGCGTGTCATTACGGGGGATCGGTGTCAGATCGCGCGTGGTGGCACTACCGAGCAGCAGCCTTCCCCGCCGCCGCCGGGAATTCAGAGTGCGAGCCCGGCCGCCAGTCCGCCCGCTGCCGCGGCCAGCGCCAGCACCATGGTGCCCAGCGCGTTCAGCAACCCGGTGCCGGGCCGGCCGCTCTGGATCAGCCGCACGGTCTCCACGCTGGCTGTGCTGAAGGTGGTGTAGCCGCCCAGGAAACCGGTGCCGGCGA
This sequence comes from Micrococcaceae bacterium, assembly GCA_035475875.1. Classification (GTDB taxonomy): domain Bacteria; phylum Actinomycetota; class Actinomycetes; order Actinomycetales; family Micrococcaceae; genus Arthrobacter_M. The sequence goes on along the minus strand of DATIMB010000448.1, from coordinate 1,713 downwards.
CGGTCTGCACCTCCGCGGGCAGGCGGTTTGCCAGCACCAGGCCCGCCAGCAGGCCCAGCACCAGGGACCCGGAGACGTTGATGAGCATCGTGCCGACGGGCAGCGTCGTCCTACCGCGGGCCCGGATGGCTCCGTCCAGCACGAACCTGGCCCCGGCTCCCAGGCCGCCTGCGAGCGCCAGCATCACCACCACTGCAGCGCTCACCGGTTGGCCTCCACAGCAGCCTGCGCCCCGGACCTGCGTGCGCTGGCGTGCCGGTGGTGGATGCTGGCGGCCCAGATGCCCACGGTGGAGGCCAGCACACCGCCCAGCAGGCTCAGCACGGCATAAAGCACCGCTCCCCCGACCTGATTGCTGGCACCGAGGTGGACTGCCTCGGTCGCCAGCGTGCTGTAGGTGGTGAAGGCACCCATGAATCCCGTCCCCACCGCGAGCCGGATGGTCCGCCGCACCCCCTGATCCGCGCCGCGGCGCAGCAGCGCCTCCAGCAGCACGCCCAACAGGAATGCGCCGGCCAGGTTGATAATCAGGGTCGGCAGCGGCCAGCCGTGCAGGGTCGGAATGGCATTTTCCAGCCCAAAGCGGGCCAACGTTCCCAGGATTCCGCCGGCTATGACCAGCAGGACGTTCAGCGGCCGCAGATGCAGTGGCGGATTCGTCACTGGTTCCCCACGGCAAAAGGCTTCGGGTGCAGTGGCACGACGACGACGGGCCGGCCCTGGTGGTGCGCCAAGTGCAGGGCCACGGATCCGGAGAGGAACTCCTCCAGCCGTGCGGCCAATCCGGGCTCGCGGGTCCCCACCACAATGAATGATGCGCCGGTGTGCTCGGCCAGCCGGGACAGTTCCCTGGCCGGCTCGCCCGCCAGGGTCTGGAACCTCCACTCGACCGGGCAGTCCTCCAGCCGTGAGGCCAGTACCTTCCTGATCCGGATTCCCTGCTGGCGGGCCAGCGACTCCCCCGCATCCGGGTCGATCGCCACCACCCGCTCGGCCCCCTCGCGGCGGGAGGTGGTCGTATAGGAGGTGGGGTCCACGTACGCGCAGATGAGGCTGGTCCCCAGCGCCCGGGCCAAGGTCACGGCATGGTCGACGACGGCGGGGGGCTGGGCCTGGATGACCCCGACGACGATCGGCCCGGGTGAGCCGCTGCCCTCATGCTGCCGGGATGGCTCGTTCATGGCAGGTCAGTCCTTCCGCGGCAGCCTTCGGCATTTCTCATAGTCAATAGTGGCACCACCTGGAGCCGGGCAGCGATCCGGACGGCCGCCGTCGTAATGATCATCCCCCGACGGCGGTGTCCGATTTCCGCTAGCTGCGGCTGCTCCCCGCTGGCACTATGGAGACCATGGACTTCTGGCAGCGTTACCGGATCATCGAATCCCGCGACCCCCGGTTCGACGGCCAGTTCGTCACGGCGGTCCGCAGCACCGGCATCTACTGCCGTCCTTCCTGCCCCGCCCGCACCCCGAAAGCGGAAAACGTGACCTTCTTCCAAACCTCCGCCGCAGCCCACGAGGCAGGTTTCCGCGCCTGCAAGCGCTGCCTGCCCGAAGCCGTTGCGGGAAGTCCGGACTGGAATCTGCGGACGGATGCAGCCGGACGGGCCATGCGCCTGATCGCCGACGGCGTCGTGGACCGGGACGGCGTGCCCGGACTTGCTGCCGCGCTGGGATACTCGGACCGGCAACTCACCCGGATCCTCACCTCGGA
>DATIMB010000447.1:0-3643 GCA_035475875.1 Micrococcaceae bacterium | reverse complement strand
GGCCGGCAAGACGATTGTCATCACCGTCACCGGGCACGGCCTCAAGGATCCGGACTGGGCACTGAAGAACCCGGACGGCAGCGCGGTGGAGCCGCAGCGGGTGGCCTTCGACGTCGTCAGCGTCGCCGCCGCTCTGGGGCTTGAGGAACAGCAGGCCGCAGATGTCCGCGGCGCTTGACCGGGAGGTGAATCCGGTGGATCTGGGGGCGGCCGCACCGCAGGACGGGCGGCAGCTTCGCACCGGGCCGGCTCCCCGCGCCGTCGAACCGGGGCAGCGTGTGGTGGTACGGGTACCGGCCACCAGTGCCAACCTGGGCCCCGGCTTCGACAGCCTGGGACTAGCCGTCTCGCTCTACGACACGCTCGCCATCGAGACCTTGCACAACGAGCCCGTTGGCGCCGTCATTGACGGCGCCGCTACCGACACTGCCAGCGGCAAGGCTGCCGGCGACGCGGCAGACACTGTTCCGGGGCCGCGGCTGGTGTTCGAACTCAGCGGCGAGGGCGCACAGGACCTGCCGCGTGACGATTCCCACCTGGTGGTGCGGGCCGTGGACGCGGCCCTGGCCCGGCTCGGCTATGTCCGGGGCGGCCTGAAAATCACTGCGGAGAACGTCCTGCCACACGGCCGCGGCCTCGGTTCCTCCGCATCCGCCATTGTGGCAGCCATTTCTGCCGCCAATGCACTGGTGGCCAAGCCGGACCGGCAGGATACGCAATGGATCCTGCAGTTGGCCTCGGAACTGGAGGGGCACCCGGACAACGTGGCACCGGCCATTTTCGGTTCCGTTGCTATCTCCTGGGAGCAGGACGGCCGTTTCCGCTCGGCTAAGGTGACCGCGGCGCAGGCCGTGGTTCCCGTCGTCGCCGTTCCGGCCGTCGAACTCGCCACCGAAAAGGCCCGGGCCATGCTCCCCGCCGCCATCGCCCACCAGGACGCGGCCGCCAATTCCGGGCGCACGGCGCTGCTCATCCATGCGCTGACCCAGGATCCGTCGCTGCTGCTGGAGGGCACGCAGGATTTCCTGCACCAGGGCTACCGTGCGGACGCCATGCCGGCCAGCGCGGAGCTGATGGAGGCGCTGCGTGCCCAGGGTTTCGCCGCGTTCATTTCCGGCGCCGGCCCTACCGTAATGACACTGGCCAACGGCGATGCCCAGGCCCGGCGGGCGGCAGAGTTCATTGCGCAGTGGCATCCCGCGGGAATATCTGCCGGTGATTGGCGTGTTCTACTGCTGGAAGTTGACACTGAAGGTGCTAAAGTAGAGATGCATCGGCGGTAATGTCCGCGTAGTATCGCGTGCAGCAGACCGAGTATTTCAACCGGTGCCACCTTCACAGGCCTGTCGCGGGGATCCACATTGTGTGAATCAAGATTGTGTGAGTCAACATGTGCGGATCAACATTGTGTGGATCAACAGATATATGTGGGTCAATAGAGCCATTCTGTGCCACCAGCGGCAGCCGGGTCAGGTAACTGACCGGATCAGCTGAGTCGGACCGACAAAAAGCCCCAAAGGTGTTTTCGCCATCTGGCTCCGCCACTTCCAAGAACTGACCGGAGCCGAAAACCAGGACCACGTTGTCCGTAAGCGCCAGGCGCTTCCGGCCATGGCCAGGACCAATCACCGCGATCTGTTGAACAGATCGCCCTCGAGGGGGAAGGATCCTTCGTGACCGAAACCACAAACCTGCCTTCAGGTTTGGACGATGCCGCCAATCCAGCTGCCGCTGGCGCAAAGAGCAGCGGACTTGCCGGCCTTAAGCTGGCCCAGCTGCAGGCCCTCGCCGGCCAGTTGGGAATCACCGGCGGCTCCCGGATGCGCAAGGGCGATCTTGTCGCCGCCATCTCGGACCACCAGCGCGGCTCATCAGTAGCCGACCGCGGATCCGCCAAGAGCTCCGCTGCTGCCGCGTCTGTAAGCAATGGGCGCGCCGGCGCTGCCGACCAGAGCGCTGCCGCTCCGGCCGCGAAGGCAACCGCCAACGGTGCCGCCGCCCCGGCAGCCGCCCCGGCTGCCGACGAGCAGGCCACCGAGCGTCCGGCCCGTGGCCGTGGCCGCAGCCGCCGGGCTGTCAGCGACGGTGTTATTGCGGGCGCTGCTACCGATTCCGGCAACGGGGTCAAGGCCTCCGGGTCTGAAACCGCCTCCGCGGAGGCCACCGCTCCACAGCCAGCGGCCGAGAACCAGGCCGGAGCAGCCGCTCAGGGTGCCCAGGGCGAGCCGGCGCAGGCCGAGGACGGCAACCGCCGCCAGCCGCGGACCCGCAACCGCCGGAATACCGAACGCGGTGCCGAGGTGCAGAACGATGCGCAGAAGACTGCTGACGGACAGGCGCCCGCCGCAGAGAAGGAAACCGGCGGCCAGACCGAAGCCGCTGGCGGAAAGACCGCCGAGGCGGACGAGCAGCGCGGCCAGCGGGGCAACCGTGGCGACCGCGGGGATAACCGCGGCGATCGGGACGGCAACCGCACGGACAACCGCGGCGATCGGGACGGCAACCGGGGCGACCAGCGCGATGGTAACCGCGACGGGAACCGTAATGATCAGCGAGGCGGCAACCGGACCGAAACCCGCAGCGACAACCGTTCCGACGATGAGGACGGCTCACGCAACGGCCGCAACCGGCGTAACCGCCGGGACCGCAACGACCGCTCCGGCGGCCAGGACGGCGGCGGCCGGAACGATCGGAACGATCGGAACGACCGGAACGACCGTTTCCGCGACCGGAACGAGCGCCGCCGCGGCCGCACCCAGGGCCCGGACTTTGACGACGTCGAGGTAACCGACGAGGACGTGCTGCTGCCCGTCGCCGGCATCCTGGATGTGCTGGACAACTACGCGTTCGTGCGCACCTCCGGTTACCTGCCTGGTTCGAGCGACGTGTACGTATCGCTGGCCCAGGTCAAGAAGTACAACCTGCGCAAGGGAGACGCCGTCGTCGGCGCCATCCGGGCACCGCGCGAAGGCGAGGACCGCAGCCAGGGCCAGAGTGCCCGGCAGAAGTTCAACGCGCTGGTGCGCGTCACCAGCGTCAACGGCAAGACTCCCGAGGAGCTCAAGGACCGCGTGGAGTTCTCCAAGCTGGTTCCGCTCTACCCCTCCGAGCGGCTGCGCCTGGAGACGGACCCCAAGAAGATCGGTCCGCGCGTGATCGACCTGGTGGCTCCGATCGGCAAGGGTCAGCGCGGCCTGATCGTGTCCCCGCCCAAGGCTGGTAAGACGCTGATCCTGCAGGCGATTGCGAACGCCATCACCACCAACAATCCTGAGGTCCACCTCATGATGGTGCTGGTTGACGAACGCCCCGAAGAAGTCACGGACATGCAGCGCACCGTAAAGGGCGAGGTTATCGCCTCCACCTTCGACCGTCCCTCCGATGACCACACCCAGGTTGCCGAGCTCTCAATCGAGCGCGCCAAGCGGCTGGTGGAAATGGGCATGGACGTCGTGGTGCTGCTGGACTCGATGACCCGGCTGGGACGCGCTTACAACAACTCGGCGCCGTCCTCCGGACGCATCCTCTCCGGTGGTGTGGACTCGGCAGCGCTGTACCCGCCGAAGCGCTTCTTCGGTGCCGCCCGCAACATCGAAAACGGCGGCTCGCTGACCATCCTGGCCACGGCACTGGTGGAAACCGG
>DATIMB010000446.1:0-3353 GCA_035475875.1 Micrococcaceae bacterium | reverse complement strand
CGCCTTCCGGGCCAGGCGCTCAATGCTGAGTTCCTCGTCAAGGTGGGCCAGCATCCATGCCGTCACCTCAGCCAGCGAATCGTCGCGGCATCCCGGCACCGGGGCCTCGATGTACTGGGACTGGCCGCCGTCGCGCTGCGGTGGCACCACCATCCGGCGTGCGATATCGTTCGCCGCCGCCGCGCCGAGCTCCTGGCGCACCAGGTGCAGCGCCGCGTCAATGCCGGAGGCGGTGCCGGCGCTGGTGATGACCCTGCCGTCCTCGACAAAAAGCACGTCCGGGTCCACGACGGTCGCCGGAAAACGCGCGGCCAGTTCAGCGGCGTTCATCCAGTGGGTGGTGCATCGTCGACCATCCAGGATGCCCGCCTGGGCCAGCGCGAACGCGCCGCTGCAGACGCTGAGGATCCAGGCGCCGCGCCGTTCGGCATCGCGGAGCACCTCCAAGTACGCCGCGTCCACCGGCCCGATCGAGTGAGCCGGCACTGCGACCAGGTCTGCGCCGGCCGCGGCGCTGAGGTCGTTTGTGATCATCATGTCGTAGGCCAAACTGGTGGGCACCGGCCCGGGAACGGCGGTGGCGATGCTGAAGTCGAAGGCCGGTCCCCCGCTGTCGCTCCGGTCGATTCCGAAGACCTCGCAGATCACGCCGAACTCGAACGGCGATACGCCGGGCAGCGCGAGCAGGACGACTGATTTCAGCATGTGGTTCCCCTGGTGGCTGGACGACTTCACGTGGCAGTAATCCTACTCCCAGCAACATCCTGCCATCCAGACTATACCCCCGCCTCCGTGGTGGGGGTGGGGTGGAGAGTCTAGTCGCGGCCGGGGGCGACGGCGGCTGGTTTCTCCGCCGTGCCCAGGGCGCGGATGGCACGGTCCAGCGAGCCGCCCAGCCCCAACTTCGCGGAGAGTGCCTTCAGCGTCTCGATCCGGTCGGCGTCCAGCGGGCGGATGGCAGCATCTATCTCCCCGAGTTCCAGCCCTCGCGCCACTTCCACCACCCGCGGAGCCACCTCAAGGTAGGCAGCGGCGGCGCAGATCTTGGACCGGACCGAGGCGGACAGCGGCGTGGACGGTTCCGCGGCGGCGGCCATGATCCCGTCGAGGCCGCCGAACTGCGCCAGCAGCCCCGCCGCCGTCTTCTCCCCGATGCCCGCCACCCCGGGAAGCCCGTCGGAGGGGTCCCCGCGCATCACGGCGAAGTCGGCGTACTGGCCCGGAAGGACGCCGTACTTGGAGACGACCACGGCGTCGGTGACCAGCTCCAGCTTGCTCATCCCCCGGGCCGTGTAGAGCACCCGGACCGCCGATTCGTCGTCGACCAACTGGAACAGGTCACGGTCGCCGGTCACGATGTCCACCGGTCCCCGGGCCTTCGCCGCCAGCGTGCCGATCACGTCGTCCGCCTCGTGGTCCTCCGCCCCAACGACCGGGATGCCCAGTACGCCCAGCAGTTCCCGGATCACCGGGATCTGCCGGACCAGCAGCTCGGGCGTCTCCTCCACGTCGATGGCGCCGGGCACCAGCTCGGCAACGCGCTGCGCCTTGTACCCGGGGATCAGCGCCACCCGCCAGCGCGGACGCCAATTGAAGTCCCAGCAGGCCACCAACCGGTCGGGGCCAAAGTCGGTGACCAGCCGGGCGATGATGTCCAGCAGCCCGCGGACGGCGTTGACCGGTTCGCCGTCCGGGCTGCGGAGCGTGTCCGGCAACCCATAAAACGCGCGGAAGTACAGCGAAGGGGTGTCCAGCAGCATCAGTCGTCCAGTCACACCACCGATCATGGCACAGGAAGGCTGATCGCGGGCAGTAGGCCTCCGCGGATCCGGCTTGCGCAGATCCGGCCTAGATCAGCCCGTCGGAGAGGTGGTTCGGGGTGCCAAAACGGTGGGCGGTGATGCTGACAGCCTGTTCGTGCAGGAACGGCAGCAGTTCGATCCGTCCGGCCGGGGTGACCTGGTGGGCGTAGACGGCCAGGTCCGGACGTCCCCCTGTTGCCTCTGCCAGTGCCTTGGCAGCTGCCGCAGAATCCGCGGCGATGAGCCTGACGCGGCCACCACCGAGCCGTGCCGCCTTGGCCAGCCAGCCGCCGTCGTCCTCCACCGTGACCGGCAGCGACAGCTCCGCCAGCACCGCCCGGACCGCGGCGGGCAGTTCCACCGAGGAGGAGACGGTGAGTGCGGAACCGGCCAGCAGGCCGGCGCCCAGCACGCGCAGCAGGCTCAGCAGCGGCGCGTCCTCGGCGAGCCGGATGGTGACCGGGACGGGCAGGTAGCGGAAGACGTTGCGCTCCGCGGACAGTCCGGAGACATCCCGCGCCACGCCGAATTCGTCTGCCCAGGCCGCGGCGTCGCTGTGCAGGGCCTGCTCCAGCGACGCGGTCTCAGCGGCGGAGAGCGCGTGTCCGGCCGACCTCGCGGCGCTCAGGAGCTTCGCCACGGCCGGGTGCCGGACCGGCAGTCCGGGGGCCGTCGGCTCGGCAGGGACCCAGTCCCCCAGCCCGATCAGGTAGTTCGGTCCGCCCGCTTTGGTCCCGGCCCCGACAGCGGATTTCTTCCAGCCGCCGAACGGCTGGCGCCGCACGATGGCGCCGGTGATGCCGCGGTTGATGTAGAGGTTTCCGGCCTGGATGTTGTCCATCCAGTAGTCCAATTCGGCGGGATTGAGCGAGTGCAGGCCGGCCGTGAGGCCGTACTCGATCTGGTTCTGGATCGCCACGGCCTCTTCCAGGGTTTCGGCGGTCATGATGCCCAGCACGGGTCCGAAGAATTCCGTCAGGTGGAAGTAGGAGCCGCGCCTGACCCCGGTGCGCACGCCCGGGCTCCAGAGCTTGCCGGTCTCATCCAGCTGTTCGGGCTTGATCAGCCACGATTCGCCCGGGCCCAGGGTGGTCAGCGCCTCCAGCAGTTTGCCGTTGGCAGGCTCGATGATCGGGCCCATTTGCGTGCTGGCATCGGCGGGGTAGCCGACCTTGAGCGAGGAGACGGCGTCGATGAGCTGGTTGCGGAAGCGCGGGGATTTTGCCACCGAGCCGACCATGATCACCAGCGAGGCGGCGGAGCATTTCTGCCCGGCATGGCCGAAGGCAGAGTAGGCGACGTCCTTGGCGGCCAGGTCGAAGTCGGCGCTGGGCGTGACGATGATGGCGTTTTTGCCGGAGGTTTCGGCCAGCAGCGGCAGGTCAGGGCGGAAGGAGCGGAACAGTTCGGCGGTCTCGTAGCCGCCGGTGAGGATGACGCGGTCCACGTCCGGGTGCGCCACCAGGGCCCGGCCCAGGTCGCGTTCGGACAGCTGCACCATGGCAAGGACCTCGCGCGGCACGCCGGCGTCCCAGAGGGCTTCGGCCAGCA
>DATIMB010000445.1:0-5363 GCA_035475875.1 Micrococcaceae bacterium | reverse complement strand
GCAACTTCCTCAATGTGCTTAACGACGGCGAGCTGGTCATCACGCCGGGCGACCGCGCCGATGTGATGGTGGCGACCATGGCCTCCGCGCTCTCCGCCGAATTCCCGGTGCCCGCCGGCCTGGTGCTCACCGGGGGTCTCTCCCCTGACGCACATATCTATCCCCTGCTGGCTCAGGCGCCTTTTCCGGTTTTCAGCGTCCCCGAGGACACCTACCAGACAGCCCAGCGGGTCAGCGCGGTCCGCGGCGAAATCGCCACCGGCGAGCGCCGCAAGGCCGCCGCCGCCCTGGGCGCCTGGGTCAACGCCGTCGACGAAGCTGAACTACTAGAGCGGCTGACCCTGCCACGGCCGGAAAAGATGACCCCGCTGCGCTTCCTGCACGAACTCATTGAACGTGCCCGCGTGCAGCGCAAGCACATCGTGCTTCCGGAGGGCCTGGACATCCGGATCCTGCGCGCCGCCGAGATTCTGCACCGCCGCGACGTCTGCGACCTGACCCTGCTCGGCCCGGCCAAACAGATCCGCGAACTGGCCGCAGCCCAGGGCGTTGACCTGTCCGGCCTGGCCATCGTGGACCCGGCCAACAGCGAACTGCGCGAGGAATTCGCCACCGAATACGCCCGGCTGCGGGCACATAAAGGGATGACGCTCGACGTAGCGCGCGAGGTAATGCTGGAAGGCGCCTATTTTGGCACCATGATGGTCCAACTGGGCAGGGTGGATGGCATGGTCTCCGGCGCCGCACACACCACCGCCAACACCATCCGCCCCGCACTGGAATTCGTCAAAACCCGCCCGGGCGTGAAGATTGTCTCCTCGGTTTTCATCATGCTGCTGGCGGACCGTGCCTTGGTCTATGGCGACTGCGCGGTGAACCCGGACCCGGACGAGGAGCAACTGGCGGACATAGCCATCGCCTCGGCCGAAACCGCTGCCCAGTTCGGCGTGCAGCCCCGCATCGCCATGCTCTCGTATTCCACCGGGGGTTCCGGAACCGGCGAGGCGGTGGACCAGGTGCGCCGCGCCACCGAGCTGGTCCGGCAGCGCCGCCCTGACCTGCCGGTGGAGGGGCCCATCCAGTACGACGCCGCCGTCGACGCTTCCATCGCGGCCTCCAAGATGCCAGGTTCCTCGGTGGCCGGCCAGGCCACCGTCTTCATCTTCCCGGACCTGAACACCGGCAACAACACCTACAAGGCCGTGCAGCAGTCCTCCGGCGCCGTCGCCGTCGGCCCCGTCCTGCAAGGGCTCCGCAAACCCGTAAACGACCTCTCCCGCGGCTGCACGGTTGAGGACATCGTGAACACCGTGGCCATTACCGCTGTGCAGGCGCAATCGGTACCGGCGCAATCGGACCCGGCACAGTCCCTCAACGCCGTCCAGACGCAACCCGCACAGCCCTAATCCATTCCGGCCTAATCCCTTCCCGGCAGTCAGGACACCACCGTGCTCATCCTCGTCATCAACTCCGGCTCGTCTTCCCTGAAGTACCAGGTCCGCGATGTCCCTGCCGGCCAAATGCGGCCCGAAGGCTCCGCCCCGGCAGAGGACGCGATGCAGCCAGATGGCGCCGAGGACCCGATGCAGCCAGGCGGCGCGTTGAAGTCAGCGGGCGCGGTGCAGTCAGAGGAGACCATGCAGTCAGGGGCCGCAATGCAGTCCGCGGACGCCGTGCTGGCCGAGGGCCTCGTGGAACGTATCGGCGAGGACGGCGGCCCGGCGGACCACGCCGCGGCCATGGAGCAGGTGACCCGGGACCTGGGACCGGTGCTGGATGGCAGGAAACTGGATGCCGTCGGCCACCGCGTGGTGCATGGCGGGGAGCGCTTCAGCGCACCGGTACTGATCAACAACGAGATCACCCGGGCCATCGAACGGCTCAACCCCCTGGCGCCGCTGCACAATCCCGCCAATGTCCTGGGCATCCGCGCCATCACCACAATGTGGCCCCACATGCCCCAGGTCGCGGTCTTCGACACCGCCTTCCACCGCACCCTGCCTGAATACGCCTGGCGCTACGCCATCCCGGATTCGCTGTACCGCAACTACGGCATCCGGCGCTACGGCTTCCACGGCACCTCCCACGAATACGTCTCGCACCGGGCGGCGGAGCTGTTGGGCATCCCTCTGGGGGAATTCGACGCCGTTATTGCGCATCTGGGCAACGGTGCGTCCATCACCGCGATCCGCGGCGGCGCCAGCATCGACACCTCGATGGGTTTCACCCCCTTGGAGGGCCTGGTCATGGGCACCCGCTCCGGCGACATCGACCCCTCCATCCTGCTGTTCCTGGAGCGCCAGGGGATGGACACGGACGAGGTGGACAGCATGCTCAACCGCGAGTCGGGACTGAAGGCACTGGCCGGTAACAATGACATGCGCTCCATTGTTGAAGCGGCCGAGGCGGGGGATGAGAAGGCGCAACTGGCCCTGGAGGTCGCCTCCTACCGCCTGGCCAAATATATCGGCGGTTACCACGTCGCGGTCGGTGGCGCCCAGGCGCTGGTTTTCACCGCCGGCATAGGCGAGAATTCCGCCCAGTTCCGTTCCCTGGTCGTCCAGCGCCTCGGCGCCCTGGGCGTCAGGCTCGACGACGATGCCAACTGTTCCCGGGGCAAGGAACCCCGGGTGATCAGCGCCCCCGACTCCGCCATCCCGGTCCTGGTGGTCCCCACCGATGAAGAACGTGCCATCGCCGAGGCCACCGCCCAACTCGTCCACGCAGAACTCTGACCCGCCACCGGGCCGAGTGCTAAGGCCAGGGACGGGTCTGGCCATTCCCCCGCCACTCTGCCTACAGTGGACAAGCGGGCGCGACGTCCGGGCGGGCCCGTGCAGGAGGCAGACGTGGCCCAAACCCAACCCCAAAGCCAGCGGCAGAACGTGGCCCAGAAACTCATTTCCGGCCATCTGGTCAGCGGCAGCATGGAGCCCGGCAGCGAGCTCGGCCTGACCATCGACCAGACGCTGACCCAGGACGCCACCGGCACTATGGTCATGCTGGAGCTGGAGGCGCTGGGGCTGGACCGTATCCGCACCTCTCTGTCTGCTCAGTATGTGGACCACAATCTGCTGCAGACCGATGAGAAAAACCCCGACGACCATCTGTTCCTGCAGTCTGCGTCCCAGCGCTTTGGCCTGTGGTTCTCCAAGCCCGGCAACGGCGTCTCGCACCCGGTGCACCAGGCTCGCTTCGGCGTACCAGGCACCACCCTGATCGGCTCCGACTCGCACACCTGTGCCGCAGGAGCCCTGGGAATGCTGGCCATCGGCGTGGGCGGTCTTGAGGTGGCCATGGCGATGGCCGGTGAGCCGTTGTTCATCGCCATGCCGCAGATCTGGGGCGTAGAACTGACAGGTGAACTGCCAGAGTGGGTTTCCGCCAAGGACGTCATTCTGGAAATGTTGCGTCGCCACGACGTCAAAGGCGGCGTCGGCCGGATCATCGAGTACCACGGGCCCGGGTTGGCAGGGCTGACCGCAATGGACCGGCATGTCATCGCCAATATGGGTGCCGAACTGGGCGCCACCGCCAGCGTCTTCCCTGCCGACGGGGCTGTGCGGGACTACCTGGAATCCGTCGGCCGGGCTGGCGACTACCGTGAACTGCAGGCTGACGACGGTGCCTCCTATGACATCGAGGAGACCATCGCCCTGGATCAGCTGGTGCCACTCATCGCCAAACCCTCCTCCCCCGGCAACGTCGTCGCGGTTAGCGAAGTGGCCGGTGAGCCGGTCTCCCAGGTCGTCGTCGGATCCTCCGCCAACCCGGGCCTGCGCGACTTTGCCGTTGTTGCCGAAATACTGCGCGGCCGGCAAGCGGACAGCGGAGTGTCGCTGGACATTAACCCCACCTCCCGCGAAATCCTCGCCGACCTGACCAAGGGCGGCTGGCTGGTGGATCTGATCCAGTCCGGCGCCCGGATCCACCAATCCGGCTGCATGGGATGCATCGGCATGGGCCAGGCCCCGGCCACCGGACGCAACAGCCTTCGCACCATGCCGCGCAACTTCCCGGGACGCTCCGGCAACGACGAAGACTCGGTGTGGCTCTGTTCTCCTGAGACCGCCGCAGCTGCTGCGCTGACTGGGGTCATCACGGACCCCCGGACGCTGGAGATGGACTATCCCCGCCCCGAATTGCCGACCCAGGCAACGGTTAATACCGCCATGCTGCTCGCCCCGCTGCCCTCCGAGGAAGCTGCCAAAGTGCAACTGATCAAGGGACCCAACATCGCGTCCCTGCCGGAGTTCGACCCTTTGCCTGAGCATCTTGAGCTGCCAGTACTGCTCAAGGTCGGGGACAACGTCTCCACGGACGAAATTATGCCCGCCGGTGCCCGGGTGTTGCCCTACCGCAGCAATATTCCGAAGATCTCTGAATTCGTCTACATCCAGGTCGACCCCAGCTACGCCGGCCGGGCCCGGGATACTGAGAGCGGACACCTCATCGTCGGCGGAAACAATTATGGCCAAGGCTCCTCCCGGGAGCACGCCGTCATCGCCCCGCGCTACCTGGGCCTGCGGATAGTCGCCGCAAAGTCCTTTGCCCGGATCCACTGGCAGAATCTGGCGAATTTTGGCGTGCTTGCACTCGAATTCGGCAATCCGGATGACTACGACGGGCTGCAGCAAGGCGACGTGCTCACCTTTGACGGGCTGCGTCAGGCCCTCTCCAACGGCGGCAATATCACCGCCACGGTCCAGCCGGGCGGCGGAAACCGGACCGACGAAGAAGCCGGCAATGCCACGGCCGACGCCTCCAAGAGTGTGACCGCTGGGCGGGAAATCAGTTTCCGTCACCGCCTTTCGCCCCGGCAGGTAGCCATGGTACTGGCTGGCGGCAGGATCCCGTACCGGGCGTCGCAGTCCTGAACACTGGATATGCCGCAGTCTTGGACACTGGGGATGTCCAGCCCTGAAGGCCTCCCGGCCAGCAGTCCCGAGAGCAACATCCCGGAAAGCTGAGTTCCGACGGGGTGCAGTAACCCGTGGGCCCCGGACTGCGGCGTGATGGCTCATCCGAGTCTTGGTGGTTGGAGGTCGTGGAGGGTGGTTTGGGGTTGGAAGTAGGTGTTGCGGAGGGGTTTTTGGTTCGGGTCGGTGTCTGGTGGCGGGATGAACCAGGGTGTGCCGGTGCTGATATCGATGCGCCAGTGTTCCTGGTGGATCAGGTGGTGATGCCAACTGCATAGGCAGCAGCCGTTGTCGGTGTTGGTCAGGCCGCCGTTTTGCCAGTAGTCCACGTGGTGGGCCTCGGTCCAGCCTACGGGCATGGTGCAGCCCGGGAACGTGCAGCCGCCGTCCCGGGCGGCCAGGGCCAGGCGCTGGTCCGGGCTGAAGATCCGTGCTGCCCGGCCC
>DATIMB010000444.1:0-2869 GCA_035475875.1 Micrococcaceae bacterium | reverse complement strand
GGATTGAAGGCGAATCGGGGCAGATGACGGCGCAACCAGTGCCCGCGCTGGTCCTTCACCTGCCGGCGGGTCAGCAATTCCGGCAGGACGGTGGGGTGCACGGACAAAACCAGATCAACGGGAAGGGCCGGCGCACTACGGTAAATCGCCTGTCCCAATTCCAGCGCCGAGGGCCGGAGCCGTGCCGTCTCCTGGAGGCCCGCCTCCAGCGCCGCCACCAACTCCTGCGGCACCTCCGGATGCCGGACGGACAGCGGCAGGCGATACGCCGTTTCCGGCGGAGGCTGGCCCGTCAAGCAGTACCAGCCCAGGGCCGCGAGGGAGTAAATATCCGCCGCCGGGTCCAGCATCGGCCCTGATTCCGCCTCTGCCGGCGCGGCGAACCCGGGCGTGCCCATCCGGACCGTAGCCGAATTACCCACCATCCGACCCACGCCTAGGTCGGACAGCAGGGGCTTGCCATGTGCGGTAAAAAGCACATTTCCCGGCGATAGGTCCCCGTGCACCACACCCTGGCCGTGCAGGTAGCCCAGTACCTGCGCCAGCGGCGTCAGAATAGTGACGGTTTCGCCCACGCTGAGACGGCCACGGGCAGCCACCAGGTCGGCCACCGAACCGCCGGGAGCATAGTCCATCAGCAGGCACCAGCCCCCGTTCCAGGCCCCGCGCAGGCGGACCGTTCCTCGCGGTGGCACCAAATGCTCGTGCATGTAGTTCCCCAGGATCCGCAATTCGCGCTGCAGGGCCATGGTGGATCCACCATCCGGTGCCGGGCTACCACGTCCTTGGGAAAGGGACCCGCTTCCACCGTAGGTCGTTCCGTCTTCAGCTTCAGCGGGGAAACACTTTGCCGCCAGCAACACCCCCGTACGATCCTCCCGAACCAGCCAAACCTGCGCCGTGGCTCCACGGCCGAGTAAACGTTCAACGTGGAAACCGGGCAACTCCGGCGGCGCATCGCCGCCGTCGCCCCGCCCGCCGTCGCCGTCATCCCGCGCGTCGCCGCCGTCGCCCCACCCGCCGTCACCGTCATCCCGCCCGCCGTCGCCGTCATCCCGCCCACGGACAGCCTCACTCCCGCGGTCGGCGCCATCCCTGCCAAGCCCACCAGCCTCGTCGTCCGCGAAAATATCCATGGCTCAGTGATAGCCCAAAATGCTTCACCCCGCAGAGGTTATCCACAGGATCCCTGAGTCATCGATTTAGGGCATCCCGGCAACGGGATTACCCTTGGAGGCATGACGCTTGAGTTCTCCGAGGTCGGTTTCGCCCCTGACTATGTCGACTACACCCAGGCCTGGGATCTCCAGCGCCGTCTCCATCAGGACGTGGTCGACGGAAAGGCTCCCAGCACCGTCCTGCTGCTGGAGCACGCAGCGGTCTACACGGCAGGTAAACGCACAGAAGACCATGAGCGGCCCTTTGACGGCACCCCGGTGATTCCGGTGGACCGCGGCGGGAAACTCACCTGGCATGGACCCGGACAGCTGGTCGGCTACCCGATCATCGCCTTAAAGGACCCGCACGGCATCCGCGAATATGTGCACATCCTGGAGGATGCCATCATTGCGGTACTGGCAGACTACGACGTTAACGGCACGAGGGTGGACGGCCGCGCAGGGATCTGGATCGAGGCGGACAGCAAGGGACCGACCCGGAAAATCGCCGCAATCGGCATCCGGGTGCACAACGGCGTCACCATGCACGGTTTTGCCATCAATGCCAGCAACGACCTGGCACCCTTTGGCATGATCATCCCCTGCGGGATTTCCGACGCCGGGGTGACCACCATCCAGGCCGAAACCGGCAGGAATGTTTCGGCCCAGGATCTGGTTGTGCGGGTCACCGAGGAACTACGCAAGCATGAGGGCGCCCTGGTTGCCCCCGGCGACGACGACACGGCCCGCAGCGCAGCCAAGCTGGCGCAGGCAGAAGGAGCTCTCCAGTGACACTTGCCCCTGAGGGTCGGAAGATGCTGCGGATCGAGGCCCGTAATGCGCAGACGCCGGTGGAGCGTAAGCCGGAGTGGATCAAGGCCAAGGTGAAGATGGGCCCGGAGTACATCGGGCTGAAGAACCTGGTGAAAAAGGAGGGCCTGCACACCGTCTGCGAGGAGGCGGGCTGCCCGAACATTTTTGAATGCTGGGAGGATAAGGAAGCGACGTTCCTGATCGGCGGGGCGCAGTGCACCCGGCGCTGTGACTTCTGCCAGATCGACACCGGCAAACCCTCCCCGCTGGACCGGTTCGAGCCGACCAAGGTGGCCCGTTCGGTGCAGTCGATGAACCTGCGCTACGCCACCGTGACCGGGGTGGCCCGGGACGATCTGGCGGATGAGGGGGTCTGGCTGTACGCCGAGACGGTGCGCAAGATCCACGAACTGAACCCGGGTACGGGGGTGGAGCTGCTGATCCCGGACTTCTCCGGCAAACCGGAGTACATTGCGGCGATCTGCGACTCCAGGCCGGAGGTCTTCGCGCACAATGTGGAGACCGTGCCGCGGATCTTCAAGCGGATCCGGCCCGCCTTCCGGTACGAGCGTTCCCTGGATGTGATCAGCCAGGGCCGGGATCTGGGCATGGTCACCAAGTCCAACCTGATCCTGGGCATGGGCGAGACGCGGGAGGAGATTTCCGGGGCGCTGGCCGATCTGCATGCCGCCGGCTGCGACCTGATCACGATCACGCAGTACCTGCGCCCCTCCGAGCGGCACCATCCGGTGGAGCGCTGGGTGAAGCCGCAGGAATTCGCTGACATGGCCAAGGAAGCGGAGGAGATCGGTTTCCTCGGTGTGATGTCCGGGCCGCTGGTCCGCTCGTCCTACCGGGCCGGGCGGCTCTGGGCCACCGCGATGCGCAAGAAGGGCCGG
>DATIMB010000443.1:0-4871 GCA_035475875.1 Micrococcaceae bacterium | reverse complement strand
GCCGACGCCGGATGAGAACAGCATCGTCATCGACGTCGGGCGGACACCGGCCGAGGAGGCCGCCGAGGTGGTCAGGGGCCTGGGACTCAGCCCTGCGGCGGGGACCACGGCCCTGGGCCATCCGCAACCCGGAGGATCCTCGGCTTCGCCCGTGAACTAAAGTGCGGCGATCCGCCTTCAAGCATCCTTGACCAGCCTGCGGTGCGGTTTTTTCGGAGTCGGGTCGCTCACTGCGGCGTTCAGCGCTGTGGCGAATCCGCTCCAGCAAAGATAGGGCACCAGCAGGGCAGCCGCCACGGGGTCTTCCCGCCGCAGCTTCAGGATCTCCATGAAGAGGGCGCAGTCAAGCAGTGCAATGGTCAGTAGCGAGACGCGCTTGTTCCGGATGCGAAAGAACATCACGGGCCATGCGGCGTTGAGGGCCAACTGCAGCAGGTGCAGCGATCCACTGGCACGGACCCTGCCGCGGGACAAACGCCACCCTGCGGCACTTATCAAGAGATAAAGGACAGACCAGACCGGGCCGAATGCTGCCGCGGGAGGCGCCCACCTCGGCTTGCGGAGACGGCGATAGGTTCGGGGCGCATTCCGCGCCCCGAACCCGCCGATACCAGCCGCCGCAACCGGTGCAAACGCGAAAAGCCAGCGTCGAATAGCCACGGTCCGGGAAATGTTTAGCGCGACTTTGCTAAGCCTGTGATGACGTTCTTCGGGCGCTGCATTTCGCCCTGCTTGGCCCCGAGGACTATGACCCAGCCGGCGAAGAAGGGAATACTCCACTGCAGGATTTTGAGCTGCCGCTGGGCCGACTGCAGTTCCGGGGACGCACCGGCCTTCGGCTCGGTGGCGCCTTCGGCCCCCTCTCCGGCGAGATCGTCGACCTTTTTCCCGACCATCCCCGCGTACAGCGTCACCGCTGCGCCGGTCAGGGTCACGATGGTCTTGTAGATGGACAGTCGGGCCACCCCGTGCTGCTCTGCCAGCCGACCCTTGTTCTCCCAGATGATGGCCAGTCCAGCCAGGATATGGGCACCGAAGGCCGCCGTCTGGATGGGGGCCCATTTCTTCCAGCCAAGACTGGACAGGCGGGTACGCTCCGCCGGTTCTTTAGCGTCGGCGGTAGCGCCGTTCAGACCGATGGCTCCCATGAGGGATCCACCGAACCACGCTCCGGCGGTCAGATCATGCAAGGACCGTGCGATGAGGTTTCCTGCCATGGTGCACTCCTGAGGATTCGAACGGAAAGACCGACTGGGCGCTTAGGCCGCCGGCCCTGGATGTAATCCGACCGTAGTCAGTTTGCCGCAGGAAATCTACGGCTTCCGGAAAATCCAAAGCATGCTTACAATCCCGCTCCGGCGACAGTCCGCGTGCGGCTGCCTGGTGCTAGTCGGCGGTCCTGGCCAAAAGATCAGCGTCTCCGGCTGGCTCGGCGTCCACGGCCGACTGGAGCTCATCCCGGAAAGCGGCGTAACGGGCGGAGTGCGAGGGCCGCCGGCGCAGGAAGAACCACGCGACGCCGAGCAGGATGAACCAGACCGGCGTGACCAGCAGCGCCAGCAGGGTGTCCGGCTGGGTGGTCAATGCCCACAGGACAAAGGCGAAGAAGCCGAAGACAACCCAGACCATGGGGATGCCGCCGGGCATTTTGAACGTGGACGCAGCGTGGAGCTGGCGGCGGCGCCGGCGGAAGGCCAGGTAGCTGGCCAGGATGATCGACCAGACAAAGACGAAGCAGACGGCTGAGACGGTGGTGACCATGTCAAAGGCCTTGCCGATGTCCTGTCCCGCGTACATCAGGACGACGCCGGAGAGCAGCAGCACGCAGGAGAGGAAGAGCGCGTTGCTGGGGACCTTGCGGCGCGAGAGCGTCCGGAAGGGGGCAGGTGCGTCGCCTTCCTGGGCCAGGCCGTAGACCATGCGGGAGGTGGAGTAAATGCCGGAGTTGGCTGAAGACATCGCAGAGGTAAGCACCACCAGATTGACCACGGTGGCGGCCGCTCCCAGTCCCGCGAGCGAGAACATGGCGATGAAGGGGCTGTGCCCGGCGGCGAACTGGGTCCAGGGTATGACTGACATCAGGATGATCAGGGCGCCCACGTAAAAGAGCAGCACGCGCACGGGAATGGAGTTGATGGCCTTGGGCAGGTTTTTCTCCGGGTCCTTGGCCTCCGCGGCCGTGGTCCCCACCAGTTCGATCCCGACAAAGGCGAACACGGCAATCTGGAAGCCGGCCACAAAGCCCATGAACTCGTGCGGGAAGAAGCCGCCGTGGCTCCACAGGTTGGTGAAGCTGGCCGGCACGCCGTCGGACCGGAAGCCGCCGAAGATCATGAACAGGCCCACCAGGATCAGCGCGGCAATGGCGACGATCTTGATGAGGGCGAACCAGAACTCGGTCTCGCCGAAGGCCTTTACCGTGGTCAGGTTCAGCAGCAGCAGGATGGCGATGGTGGCCAGGCCCGGGATCCAGAGCGGGATGCCCGGCCAGAGTTCCTGGGAGTATCCGGCAATGGCGATCACGTCAGCGATGCCAGTGATTACCCAGCAGAACCAGTAGGTCCAGCCGGTGAAGAAGCCGGCCCAGGGGCCTAGCAGGTCCGCGGCGAAGTCGCTGAAGGACTTGTAGTGCAGGTTGGACAGCAGCAGTTCGCCCATGGCCCGCATGACGAAGAACAGCATGAAGCCGATGATCATGTAAACGAAAATCACGGAGGGCCCGGCCGCCGAGATCGTTTTGCCGGAGCCCATGAACAGGCCGGTGCCGATGGCGCCGCCGATGGCGATCAGCTGGATGTGCCGATTGCTGAGCTGGCGCTGCAGATGGGGTGCTTCTGCAGCCTTGGTAAGGGGCGGGTGGATTGCCACGGGGAACTCCATCATTGGGGTGGCATAACTGCCACGATGATTTGGCTCCTCCCCGCTCTGTCGTAGACCTGAGAGTTTCCGCGGTCCTGCCGGGCAGGAGACGCTTGCACCTTCGGTGAGCCCGGCTGGCCGGACTGCTTTCCAGAGTTGCCTCGCCGCGGCGGTACATGGGCCTGAGAGATTCCCGGGGAGGGTTTGCTCCTACGGCGCCTGCTGTGTACCGGCAGGACTCTCCCGCCGCAGATCGTAAGCGCGTCGCCGGACAGACATTCTCCGTCCAGTGACGGCCATCACGCTAGCGGAAAAGTGTCCTGCTCCGCAAACCCAACTACCCCGCGCCAAGTGCAGCAAACAAGGTGTTTTCGTGCACTTAGCGCGGGGCAGTTGGGAGGAATGCGGTTAGCGCTGGGTAGATGGCACGGCGATTTGGAATGCCACCACAAGAGCCTGTAGCATGTGAGCTGAATTACCCACATCTCAATATGCCTTTCGAACCGTGGCGGGAGAGTCCTCCCAGTCCACCGGGCAGGCGCCGTAGGAGCAAATCCTCCCCAGGAATCTCTCAGGCACCCCGTACCGCTGCGGCGAGGCAACTCTGGAAAGCAGCCAGGCAATAACTGGCTCACCGACGGTGCAAGCGGACAGCAGTCTGCGGAATCTCTCAGGTCCAAGACAGAGCGGGGAGGAACCCGGCATCCGCGCCCGGCGCGGGATAACATTTGGAGTTCCTCTTGACAGTCCAGGCCACCCCCACCACGTTCGTCGACAGGCATATCGGCGCCCACCGCCGCGCCGACGTTGACACCATGCTCAAAGCCATCGGCTACGACAGCCTCGAATCCCTGGTCGATACGGCCGTTCCGGAAGTCATCCGGCAGGAGACCGCGCTGCGGCTGGGCAATGCGCTCAGCGAAGTGGAGGTCCTGGCGGAACTGCGCCGGATCGCCGGGAAAAACAAGACGGCCGTGCAGATGATCGGCCAGGGCTACTACGACACCGTGACCCCGCCGGTGATCCTCCGCAACGTCCTGGAGTCCCCGGCCTGGTACACCGCCTACACCCCCTACCAGCCGGAGATTTCGCAGGGCCGGCTGGAGGCACTGCTGAACTTCCAGACCATGGTCCAGGACCTGGTCGGGCTGCCGGTGGCGAATGCCTCGCTGCTGGACGAGGCAACTGCCGTCGCCGAAGCCGTCCTGCTGATGCGCCGGGCAAATAAGAGCAAGGAAGCCGCCGCCGGCAGGACCGTGCTGGACGCGGACCTGCTGCCGCAGACCATCGCCATTGTCCGGGGCCGGGCCCAGGCGCTTGGCTTCGAGGTGGAGGTCGCGGACCTTTCGCAGGGTCTGCCGGAAGGCCAGATCAACGGCATCGTGCTGCAGCAGCCCGGCGTGTCCGGCCGCGTGTTTGACCATGCTCCGGTAATCGCACAGGCCAAGGAGCGCGGCGCCATGGTGACCGTTGCGGCCGACCTGCTGGCGCTGACCCTGATCACCCCTCCCGGGGAGCAGGGTGCGGACATCGCAGTCGGTTCCACCCAGCGCTTCGGCGTGCCGCTGTTCTTCGGCGGCCCGCACGCGGCCTACATGGCGGTGCGCACCGGCCTGGAACGCTCGCTGCCCGGCCGCCTGGTGGGCGTGTCCAAGGACGACGCCGGCACCCCCGCCTACCGCTTGGCGCTGCAGACCCGCGAACAGCACATCCGCCGTGAGAAGGCCACCTCCAACATCTGCACGGCGCAGGCACTGCTGGCCATCGTTTCCTCGATGTACGCGGTTTACCACGGACCCGAGGGCCTGAAGGCCATCGCCGAGCAGGTCCATGGACATGCCCGGACACTGGCGGCGGCCCTGGAAACGGCAGGCGCGCAGCTGCTCCACACCTCCTTCTTCGACACCCTCACGCTGCGCGTGCCCGGCCGGGCCGGTGCCATCACGGCCGCGGCGGCCGCCAGCGGAATCAACCTGCGGTCCATTGATGCGGACCACGTGGGCGTTTCGGTG
>DATIMB010000442.1:0-2064 GCA_035475875.1 Micrococcaceae bacterium | reverse complement strand
GAGACGGTTTTGTATCCGGGTGCGGATTTCATTGTGCAGGGGAGCCACGAATCCAGCTGAGCGGCCGTAGCCGTTTGCGCGTTGCCTGGCTGGTGCGGGGGAGCCACCGGAGGGGAGGCAGACGGTGACCGCCGCGCAATGAGCAGCAAGTGGGTGCCGTGCCCAAGGTCCGCTCCCATCTGCAGGTTTACCGCTTGCCTGGCCTCGGCGGAAGTACCCGCGGCAGGATTCATCGAATCCTAGCCGAACCAGCGCGAGGGTGCCTCCGCATGGATTTGGAGTCCCGCTGCCGCTGCGGTCTGGGGCCGCCGCTTGCTGGCAGTATGGTCGGTGATCAGGGCCATGGATGCGCTCTCGCGGACAGAATCGATGCCTGCCACGGCGGCCTTCTTATCAAAATACGGACCCGATTCAGCCAGCACATCACCCGTGCCGGACAGGATCCGGAACCGGAAATCCCCCTGGTTGTTAACGATCAGTTCAAAGGTACCCGTCATGGTTGCATCATTCCTTAGGATTCCGCGCCGGTAGTGCGGGGTGGGGCCTGCGGCAGAACTTTTCGACCGTATCCGGCAGGGGCCGCAGAGACCCGCCTGGTCTGGCAACGCGATCAGTCGTTGTGGTGCAGGGCTGGACTGCGGTTGAGCATCCAGTAGGTGCCGGCACCCATGAGCAGGAAACCGATGACGCCGACGGCCGTAAGCTGCGAGGAGACACCAAGAATCAGCACGATGCCCCCGCATACCACTGAGAGCAGTCCAAGGAGGGTTGCGGGCGAGGCCGGTGGCAACCAGCGCGCAAGGAACCGGCTGGCAGATTTGGGATCCGGTCTGTTCAGCTCCTGCTCCATTTGCTCAAGCAGTTTCTGTTCGTCATGTGAGAGCGGCATCATCGCCTCCGGCGGCACTGGATGTGGAAGAAGATGTACTTATAGTTTACTACGGAAAAAACCGAATAAAAAGGTATGGCTCCATGGAAACGGGACGTGCGGGTTACTACAATTAAGATCGTGCTAAATAACCAGCCACGGAAGGGTATAGGTCCCCGTCCGGCCGAACAGGTCGGCGTGCGGCCTATTTCGAGCGCGCGGGCGGCGGTGCTGGAACGGTTGCGCGTCCAGGAAGGACCTTGCACTGTGGAGCGGCTGGCCGAGGAGGCAGGCCAGCACCGCAACACCATTCGTGAGCATCTGGAGGCGCTGGTCGAGGCCGGCCTGGCGCGGCGTTCGACGGCCGCCGCCGACGGGCGCGGCAGGCCGGCATGGCTGTACCGGGCCGTCGAGCCAGCAACCGATGGACAGGCGTACGCGGCGCTGGCAGCTGCCCTGGCGGCCCACATCGCGCATACCCAGGCCAACCCGCGGGCCGAAGGTATTCGCGCGGGCGAGTTGTGGGCGGAGCGGCTGGACGCAGGGTTGCCTCCGGAGGCCTCTGGCCCGGACGCGGAACGGACAGCTGCCCCTGGACCCGAAGTGCGGCGCAGGGCGGTCGAAATCCTGGAGTCGGTGGGATTCGGTGTTGAGTCGGATGAAAACTGGACCAGCATCAGACTCGATGTCTGTCCGCTGCTGAAGGCAGCACGGCAGACGCCCGAAGTGGTTTGTGCGGTGCATCTGGGCCTGGTGCGCGGTTCCCTGAAGTCGATGGGCGCGGATCCGGAGCAGGCCGAACTCATTCCTTTTGCCAAACCGGGCGCCTGCCTGCTGTACCTGGGGAAGCGGGCTGCCGCGGACGCTGTCAGGTCTCCGTCGCGACGTGAGACTCTGGAGGCATGAGCAGAGGTTTTCTGTCCGAGTCCGGAGGACCGCGGGGACCGGCGGGTCCGCGTGACCCGGGGGACGCCTGGGTCGAGGGCGACCGGGGAAGGTTCTGGGGACGGTTCGGGGCTGCCGGTGTTCTGGTGCACGATCCCGCGCGGGGGATTCTGTTGCAGCACCGGGCCACCTGGAGCGACCAGGGCGGGACCTGGGGTTTGCCCGGTGGGGCGCTGCACCAGGGGGAAGACGCGGTCAGCGGAGCGTTGCGCGAAGCGCGGGAAGAGGCCGCCGTTCCGGCCGAGGATATC
>DATIMB010000441.1:0-1587 GCA_035475875.1 Micrococcaceae bacterium | reverse complement strand
AACGGCGTTCTCGGTAACGTCCAACCGGATCGTGGAGGAATTTGAATTCGCGCTGGCCAACGGCATCGAAACCCGCCCCTACCTGGTGGGCCCGGTGACCTTCCTGCTGCTGAGCAAGGCCTCGGACCAGGCGCCGGAAGGCTTCTCGCCGCTGAGCCGGCTGGAGGACCTGCTTCCCGTCTACGCCGAGCTGCTGGGCCGGCTGGCGGCGGCCGGGGCAACCTGGGTGCAACTGGACGAGCCGGCGCTGGTGGTGGACCAGGACGTGCCAGCGGATGTCCTGGAGGCCGCCGTCGCCCGCTCCTACCAGGTGCTCACCGCAGCGGAAAACCGACCCGCCATCCTGGTCAGCACGCCCTACGGTTCGCTGGACGCCCTGCTGCCCACGCTGGCGGGCAGCAGCATCGAAGCGCTGCACCTGGATGTGTTCAAGGGCAGCGTCCCGGCCGCCGAGCAGCTGGCGGATCTGGGGGAGACCACCCTGGTGGCCGGGCTGGTGGACGGGCACAACATCTGGCTCAATGACCTGCAGGCATCCGCGCACAAGCTGGATGCGCTGCGCGAGCGCGCCGCGACCGTGACGGTGTCCACCTCAACCTCCACCCAGCACGTCCCGCACGATGTCCAGGAGGAGACGCAGCTGCCCGCGGAGCTGCGCAGCTGGCTGGCCTTCGCGGACCAGAAGGCCGCCGAGGTGGTCACCCTGGCCGGACTGCTCAGCGATCCGGACGCGGCGCAGCCCGCCATCGAACGATCCAACCGGCTGATTGCCGCCCGGGCCGCGGCCCCCGGCGTCAAGCGCGAGGCCGTCCGGAGCCGCGCCGGGGCCCTCACCCGCGCCGACTTCCGGCGCGACGACTTCACCGTCCGCGCCGCGGTGCAGGACGCCGAATTGGCGCTTCCGGTGCTGCCGACGACGACGATCGGCTCCTTCCCGCAGACCGGCGAGATCCGCTCCGCTCGGGCCCGGGCCAACAAGGGCGAGCTGAGCCAGGAGCAGTACACAACGCTGATGCAGCAGGAAATCCAGCGCGTGGTGGCCCTGCAGGAGGAGATCGGCTTCGATGTGCTGGTGCACGGTGAGCCGGAGCGCAACGACATGGTGCAGTACTTCGCCGAGAATCTGGAGGGCTTCGACGTGACAGTGCACGGCTGGGTCCAGTCCTACGGCAGCCGCTGCACCCGTCCCTCGATCCTCTGGGGCGATGTCACCCGCAGCAAGCCGATCACGGTGGAGTGGGCCCGCTACGCCCAGTCGCTGACCGGCAAGCCGATGAAGGGCATGCTGACCGGTCCTGTCACCATCCTGGCCTGGTCCTTTGTCCGCGACGACCAGCCGCTGGGCCAGACCGCCAACCAGGTGGCGCTGGCGCTGCGCGACGAGATTGCCGACCTAGAGGCCGCCGGCATCCGGATCATCCAGGTGGACGAGCCGGCGCTGCGCGAGCTGCTGCCGCTGCGCAAGGCGGACCAGGCAAGCTACCTGGAGTGGTCCGTGAACGCCTTCCGCCTGGCCACCTCCGGTGCGGCCAACGGCACGCAGATCCACACCCACCTGTGCTACTCCGAGTTCGGCGCCATCATCGA
>DATIMB010000440.1:0-2105 GCA_035475875.1 Micrococcaceae bacterium | reverse complement strand
CAGCAACGGCTCCAGCTATTACATGATCCTGGGCACCACGCTGGCGCTGACCTGCATCGGCCTGATGATGGTGCTCTCCTCCTCGGCCGTGGAATCCATCTCGCAGGGCGCCGACCCCTACCAGCTTTTCCTGAGGGAAAGCGGATTCGGTGCGTTCGGCGTGGTCCTGATGTTCGTCCTGTCCCGCACCAGCATCAAGTGGCTGAAAAAGCTGGCGTGGCCGGCACTAGGACTTTCGCTGGTGCTGCTGGCACTGGTGTTCAGCCCATTGGGGAAGGAAGTGGGCGGGAACCGGAACTGGATCTTCATCGGCGACTTCAGCGCCCAGCCCTCGGAGGCGGCGAAACTGGCGCTGGCGCTGTGGATGGCCTCCGTTCTCTCCCGCAAGGGGCCGCTGATCAGGGACTGGAAGCAGGCGGCGGTCCCCGTGGTGCCGGTAGCCGGGCTGGCCGTTCTCCTGGTCCTGGCGGGACACGACCTGGGCACTTCCGTCATCATCATGGGCATCGTCGCCGCCGGTCTCTACCTCGCCGGTGCGCCGGCCCGCATCTTCGTCTCGGCCGGGATCCTGGGCGCCGTCCTGGCCGTCGTCATGGCGCTTTCCAGTGCCAACCGCCTGTCCCGTCTTTCCGGTTGGCTCGGCAACTGCTCGGACGGAAACGACCTCTGCTACCAAGCGCAGAACGGCCTGTATGCGCTGGCCTCCGGCGGCTGGTGGGGGGTGGGCCTGGGCCAGAGCCGGCAGAAATGGAACTGGATCCCGGAGGCCCACAACGACTTCATTTTCGCCATTATCGGCGAGGAGCTGGGCCTGTTGGGCACGCTGATTGTGGTGCTGCTTTACGGCATCCTGGCGGTCGCCATTTTCCGGGTGATTGTGCGCCACCAGGACCCCTTCGTCCGCGTTGTCTGCGGCTGCATCATGACCTGGGTGATCGGCCAGGCCTTCGTGAACATCGCCATGGTGACCGGGCTGCTGCCGGTGATCGGGGTACCCTTGCCGCTGATTTCCTACGGCGGCACGGCTCTGACTTTGGTGCTGGCCGCCATCGGGGTAGTTTTGTCCTTTGCCCGTACCTATCCCGAAAGCTCCAAGGCCGCCTCATGACCAGCAATGCCAGCGACGGCACCCCTGCACAACCACGCGGCGGCAATCTGCCTGCCGCCGAGGCGGCCCCGTCCGGTGACGCCCGGACCGGCCGGCCGCTGTCGGTAGTGCTGGCCGGCGGCGGCTCGGCCGGACATGTCAGCCCGCTGCTGGCCATCGCCGATGCCCTGCGCGCGGCCCGGCCGGATTCCGCCCTGCTGGCCGTGGGCACCGTGGACGGACTCGAAACCCGGCTGGTCCCCGCCGCCGGATACGCGCTGGAGACCATTGACCGCGTACCCTTACCCCGCCGGCCCTCCGGGGCGCTGCTGAGGCTCCCGGGCCGGCTCGGAACGGCCATCCGGCAGTCGGGGGAGATCCTGGACCGCGCCGGCGCGGACGTTCTGGTGGGCGTGGGCGGCTATGTCTGCACTCCGATGTACCTGGCCGCCCGGCGCCGCAGGCTGCCGATCGTGATTCACGAGGCAAACAGCAGGGCCGGCCTGGCCAACCGGGTCGGCGCGCGCTTCACCGGCTTCGTCGGCACGGCGTTCCGCCGGACCCGGATCCGGCACGCCCGGCTGGTGGGCATGCCAATGCGCAAGGCCATCTCCGGGCTGGACCGGAGCGCGGCCCGGTCCGCCGCCCGGGCGGCACTGGGACTGGATCCGGAGCGCCCCACGCTGGTCGTCACCGGAGGCTCGCTGGGCGCGCTGCGGATCAACCGCACCGTGGCCGGATCCCTTCCCGCCTTGGAAAAGGCCGGCGTGCAGGTGCTGCACATCACCGGCGGCGGCAAGCAGGTCACCGGCAGCGATGGCCGGCCGCTCACCGGGGCCCACTACCGGCAGGTGGAATACATCGACGGCATGGAACAGGCCTACGCCGCGGCTGACCTGCTGCTTTGCCGCGCCGGTTCCGGCACTGTCTGCGAGGTCGCCGCCGTCGGCCTGCCCGCAGTCTTTGTCCCGCTGCCCGTGGGCAACGGTGAACAGGCACTGAACGCCGCCGAGCTGGT
>DATIMB010000439.1:0-2080 GCA_035475875.1 Micrococcaceae bacterium | reverse complement strand
GGGCATGAACTGCGCACCCCGCTGACCATCCTGAGGGGGCATTTGGAACTGATGTCCGTCCACGACTCTACCGACGTGGCCGAGACCCGCGAACTGCTGCTCGAGGAGGTGGACCGGATGCAGCGGCTGGTCAGCGACCTGCTGCTGCTGGCCAAGGCCGGCCAGCCGGATTTCGTCCGGACCGAGCAGATGCCCGTAGCCGAATTCACGCATCACGTGATGGACAAGATCCGCGTCCTGGGCGAACGGCGGTGGCAGCTCGATGAGGCCGCCGACGCCGTCGTCGTCGCCGATCCGCAGCGCCTGACCCAGGCACTGGTCCAATTGGCCGCCAATGCCGTGAAGTACACCCAGCCCTCGTCGGTGATCGCGTTGGGAACGAAGATCGAGCCCGGAGCCGCAGGGGCCGAGAACAAGCGGTTGGGGCAGGAAACTCTGGCGTTGTGGATGCGGGATTCCGGCCAGGGCGTGGCTGTCGAAGACCAACGGCGGATATTCGAACGGTTCGGCAGGGCCGAAACCGGACGGGGTGAGGAGGGCTCGGGCCTGGGACTGGCGATTGCCGGAGCCATAGCGCAGGCCCATGGTGGCCGGATTAGCGTGGAATCGAGCTACGGGCACGGGGCTAAATTTTCGATCCGAATTCCGGTGGCCACCGCCCGGGGCCTGAGGTGAGGCGCATCCTGATCGCTGAGGACGAGGAGCGGATTTCCCGTTTCATCCATAAGGGGCTGCGGGCCGCGGGCTGGACACCATCCGTGGTGGCAGATGGCATTACCGCCCTGGACCATGCCATGAGCGGGGAATTCGATCTCATGATCCTGGATTTGGGACTCCCCCGGCTGGACGGGTTCACCGTACTCCAGCTGCTGCGGCAGTCCCGGCTGCAGTTGCCGGTCATCATCCTCACCGCCCGGACGTCCGTGGCCGACACGATCGCCGGACTGGATGGGGGTGCCGATGACTATCTGGCCAAACCCTTCCGCTTCGAAGAACTGCTGGCCCGCATCAGGCTGCGGTTACGCGATGGCTCGCCCGCACGCAGCGAGCCCATCTTGCGCTGCGGTTCACTGGAGTTGGATCTGCAGAGCAGGCTGGCTCTGGTCGATGCGCATGAGGTGTCCCTTTCTGCCCGGGAATTCACCATGACGGAGATGTTTATCCGCAACTGTGGCCAGGTCCTCTCCCGCGAACAGCTGCTCAGCCATGTCTGGGGCTACGACTTCTCCGGGGCATCCAACGTGGTGGACGTCTACGTGCGATACCTCCGCCAGAAGCTGGGCACAGGTCGGATCGTCACGGTCCGCGGCGCTGGCTACCGGATGGTAGCTCTCTGATTCATGAGAAACTCCTCACAAAGTCCCAATGCCGCTTTCATCTTCCGCGCAAAGAATAAGTTAGTCCGGTCCGGAAAGCCACGATCGGTGTAGTTCAAAACATCGTCAAAGCGGGGGAAGCGGTCCGTGGATTCACTCAAAATAGCGATGTATTCGCACGACTCAGTGGGCTTGGGCCATGTCCGCAGGAACCTGGCGCTGGCCGGCGCCCTGACGGAGCAGCTGCCCGGCTGGACCGGACGGCCAGTCACCGGCCTACTGATCACAGGTACTCCGGCAGCCCCGGCCTTCCCGGCGCCCCCGGACTGGGACTGGCTCCTGCTGCCTGGCATCGGCAAAGGCACCGGCGGTTATCTGCCCCGCAGTCTGAAGATGCCGCTGCGCGAGGTGATCGGGCTCCGCTCCAGCCTGCTCGATGCCGCCCTCCGGGCTTTCCGGCCGGACCTGATGATCGTTGACCGGCACGCCACAGGCATCCACGGTGAGCTGGAACCCGCGCTGCGCAGGGCCAAGGCTGCCGGGACCCGCCTGGTACTTGGCCTGCGGGAAGTCCTTGACGCACCGCCCACCGCGCTCGCGGAGTGGTTCGCGCTGGGCGGACCGCCCCTGGTGCGCGAGTTGTTCGATGAGATCTGGGTGTACGGCGATCCGAGCATCCACGACCCGGTATCCGCCGGAGAGGTGCCTTCCGTGCTGGGCGACCTGATCCGCTATTCGGGTTATCTGGCTGCCGGCAGGCCGGC
>DATIMB010000438.1:0-2121 GCA_035475875.1 Micrococcaceae bacterium | reverse complement strand
GCAGCACGGATTTGGCCCCTGGCGGGATCAGCGCGCCGGTGACGATCGGGCTCGCCTGCCCGGAGACCAGCCGCTGGCCCGGCTCGGCAAGGATCCAGGGCGGACTGCCCGCCACCGCCCAGCCGTCCATGGCCGATGACGCGTAGTGCGGCATGTCCTGCAGCGCCACGATGTCCCGGGCCAGGATCCTCCCGGTGCCCTGCCGCAGCGGCACCGCGTGGGCCGGCAGCGGCTGGGCGCAGTCGTATGCCCGCTGCCGTGCTTCCTCCCAGCTGTGCAGCAGGCGCACTCCCCGTTCACCGTCGAGTGTGGCGCCCTGCCCTTTGGAGGCATCGGCAGACTCGCGCATCTCCAGGCTGGATGGGGTGGACGGCGGCGAGGTGTCGGAGTGCGCTTCCACTAGTCCTGGCCGGTTTCGGCGGCGGTGACCCGGCCGGCCAGCTCGAAAGCGGAACGCATGGCCACGGCGTCCGGCGCCTGGCCGGAACCGGCGGCGAGCCCTGCAGCATAGCCGACGACGTAAGTGGTCAGCGGTGCAGCGGGACGGACGATGGCGTGCGCCGCTTCCCCGGCCAGCTTGAGGACGGCGTTAATATCGATGTCCGTATCCGGTATCTCGAAGGCCTGCAGCAGGGTGCGGACCCACTCGTCCAACACTTCTTCCTGGCTCTTCACGGCTGGTCCTCTCTGCTTCCCGGACGGACGCCCAAAGCCTGGGCGTCGGCCCAGGTATCGACGTCGGCTGTACTGCCCGGTGGTACATGCACCCGGGTTAAGTCCAGACTAGCAACCAGCCGGAAAACGGAGCTGTTTTCCAGCGTTCCGCGCGCCCGGCTCTCTTCCACTGCGGCGCGCAACGGCCCTGCCCGGTACAGCGCCGCCAGCGGTTGCTCCCGGTCCCCGTCAATGGCCAGCCAACCATCCGGTTCGCCTCTTCCCCCGCCGTCCGGCGCGGACGCGGGCAGCGACGGATGGCGGGATCCGGCCAGCAGGGCATCGACGGCGGCAGCGACGGCCGGCATGTCGCAGGCCAGGACCAACAGTATATGGGCATCGTCCGCCACAGCCGAGGCGACCTCCAATGCTTCCAATCCGGCCGCCAGCCCGGCAGCGGGGCCGGAGAACGGCGGTTCCTCCCGCACCCAGAGGGCCCTGTCCGCCTCGGACAGCAGGGGGCGCAGTTCCTCTGCTGGTCCGACGACGGCGATGCGCGGCTTGGGCGGCTCAGCCGCGCCGCCCTGCGTGCCCGCATGGCCGGTACCGGACCAATCGCGATTTCTGCCTTCGAGGGCAGCAGCGGCGGCAGCCACCGTGACGGCAAGGAGTGTGCCGCCGTCGTCGTCCACCTGCAGCGCCGCCTTGGGGACACCGCCCAGCCGGCTGGAGCGGCCACCGGCCAGAATCACCGCAGCGGCGGGCTGAACGCCGGGATCAGGGCCGCCGGGAACGTCAGCAGGAAGGTTCACGCGGCCTTCCTTTGGTCCGTAGCGGCTTGGGCGGGATGGTGCGAGCTCGGTGGTCTAGTCCGTCTAGGCGGCGGAGGCGGACACGGCATCGGAGACGCGGTTCAACACCGGCGAGAGGAAGGCCTCCCATTCGGGGGTCGGCTTGTCCAGTTCCTTAATCTGCCAGTGCCCGCTGCGCGGCGCCACCGGGGCAGTGCGCAGCTTCCAGCCCATCTCCGCCAGGGTCCTGTTGCTCTTGGCGTTATTGCAGCGGAGGCAGCAGGCCACCAGGTTCTCCCAGCTATCAGCCCCGCCCCGGGAACGCGGTTGGATGTGGTCCACGGTGGCGGCGGCCTTGCCACAGTAACCGCACCGGCGGTCGTCGCGGCGCAGCACCCCGCGCCGGCTGACCGGTGTGTGCCTGTTATGCGGCAGCCGGATGTACCGGTTGAGCAGGATGACGGACGGGCGGCCCAGGATTTCGGTGGGGCCCACCACGGGGTCCTCGCCCTCGGCGATGACGCTGGCCTTGCCTGCCAGGACAAGGATCAGTGCCCGGCGGAAGGTCACAACCGCCAGCGGTTCATACCCGGCATTCAGAACGAGAGTGCGCATGCGCAAACCTCTTCCGGCAAGGCCCGGAGCAACTGCCAGAGAGCCGGCTGCCCTCCGCGTG
>DATIMB010000437.1:0-4190 GCA_035475875.1 Micrococcaceae bacterium | reverse complement strand
AACCATTCCAGGTGCCGGAAGTTCTCCGTCGCGGCGGCGGCGTGCACACTCAGGTGCGGTGCGCAGTGGCCGGAAACCTGCAGTCCGTGCGCGGCCACGAGCGCGGCGATGCGCTGCCACTGCGTGATGCCGCCGCAGCGGGAGACGTCCACCTGGACGCAGTCGACGGCGTCGGCGCGGCACAGCTGCCAGTAGTAGTGCAGGTCCGTGCCGTATTCTCCGGCGGCAACGTCCGCTGCAATGGCGGCGCGGACCGTGCGCAGGCCCTCCAGATCATTGGAGGAGACCGGCTCTTCGAACCAGACGATACCCAGCTCTGCCACCGATTCCAGCACCCGCACGGCCTGCTTGGCCGTGTAGGCTCCGTTGGCGTCGACGAACAGCTCCGTGCCGGCCCCGATGATTTCCCTGGCCTGGCGCATCCGTTCCCGGTCCCGCCCGGTGCTGGTGCCGCCGTCCTGCCCGATCTTGATTTTGACCCGCGGGATCCGCTCCTGCACCGCCCAGCCGGCGAGCTGTTCCTCCAGCTGCGAGCGGGAGTAGGTGGTAAAGCCGCCGCTGCCGTAGACATCCACCTGAGGGCGGACGGCGCCCAGCAGCCGGTGCAGCGCCAGACCCAGCAGCCGCGCCTTCAGGTCCCAGAGCGCACAGTCCACCGCGGAAATGGCGTAACCCACTGCACCGGGCCGGCCGGCGTTGCGCACCGCCTTGAGCATGGCCACCGCGGCGCCGCCCACGTCCAGGGCCGGATGGCCGCAGACCACCGGTGCCAGCAATTCGGTGATCAGCTGGGCGCAGGCCGCCGGTCCGTACGTCCAGCCCAGCCCTTCGCAGCCGCCGGCCCGGACGCGGACCAGCACCATGGTGGTGGAATCCCAGGCGAAGGTGCCGTCCCCCTCAGGGGCGTCGGTGGGGATCTTGTAGACGGCAGCTTCCACCGCTTCGACCGCCGGATCGGCGGCGCTGGCCCGGGCCATCAGCCCTCCTTGTGCGGCAGGAATTCCTGCAGCTTGGTCTTGACGCCCTCCTTGATCACGCCCCAGGCATCCTCGTCGCCCTTGAGCATGGCCTCGGCGGACTTCTTGGCCTGCTCGAAGGTGGCGTGCGGCGGAATCGGCGGGATATCCGGGTCCGTGTAAAAGTCCAGCACGGTGGGCCGGTCCGCGGCCAACGCGCTCGCCCAGGCACCGGCCACCTCGTCCGGCTTCCGGACCGAGACCCCGCCCAGGCCCAGGCTGCGTGCAAAGGCGGCGTAATCCACGTCGGGAAGTGTCTGCGTTTCGGTCACCTTGGGGCTGCCTGCCATCGCCCGCAGCTCCCAGGTCACCTGGTTGAGGTCGTCGTTGTGCAGGATCGCCACGATCAGGCGCGGGTCTGTCCACTCCTGCCAGTAGCGTTTGATGGTGATCAGCTCCGCCATCCCGTTCATCTGCATGGCGCCGTCCCCGACCAGGGCAATGGCCGGCCGGTCCGGGCAGCCGAACTTCGCGCCGATGGCGTACGGGACACCGGGGCCCATGGTGGCCAGATTGCCGGAAAGCGAGCCGCGCATGTCCCCGCGGAATTTCAGCTGCCGGGCGTACCAGTTTGCGGACGAGCCGGAGTCCGCGGACAGCATGGCGTTGTCCGGCAGCAGCGGGGAGAGCTCATGGAACGGGCGCATGGGGTTGATGGGGTTGGCACTGACCATCGCCTCGTCCTTCATGGTTTCCCACCAGCGGGCCACATTCTTTTCGATCTGCTCGCGCCAGCTGCGGTCCTTCTTGTGCTCCAGCAGCGGAATCAGCGCCCGCAGGGTCTGCGCTGCGTCCCCGACGATGTTCAGTTCGTACGGGTAGCGCATTCCGATCATCTTGGCGTCGATATCGATCTGCACCCCGCGCGCCTGGCCGGACGCCGGCATGAACTGGGTGTAGGGAAAGCTCGACCCGACGGTCAGCAGGGTGTCGCACTCCATCATCATTTCGTAGCTGGGCCGGGTGCCCAGCAGGCCAATCGAGCCGGTCACATAGGGCAGTTCGTCGGAGAGCACGTCCTTGCCCAGCAGCGCCTTGGCCACGCCGGCACCGAGCAGGTCCGCCACCTGCTCCACCTCCGCACGCGCTGCCTTGGCCCCGGTGCCGATCAGCATGGCCACCTTTTGGCCGGCGTTGAGCAGCTCCGCTGCCTGCCGCACGGCCGCGCCGTCCGGGGACACCTCGGGCCACTGCACGCCGATGCTTGAAGGCACCATCTTGAAGGCATGCGTCGGGGGCGCGTATTCGAGCTCCTGCACGTCGGAGGGGATGATGATGGCGGTGACGGACCGGTTGGCGGTGGCGATCCGGATGGCGCGGTCGACGACGTTGGGCAGCTGCTGCGGGACGGTCACCATCTGCACATAATCGCTCGCAACGTCTTTGAACAGCGTGAGCAGGTCGACTTCCTGCTGGTAGGACCCTCCCATCGCACTCCGGGCGGTCTGCCCCACGATGGCCACCACCGGCACGTGGTCCAGCTTCGCGTCATAGAGGCCGTTGAGCAGATGGATGGCACCGGGGCCGGAGGTCGCCATGCAGACGGCAGTGCGGCCGGTGAATTTGGCATAGCCCACGGCCTCGAATGCCGCCATCTCCTCGTGCCTGGCCTGGACGAACTTCGGCTGGTCGCCCGCTTCGCCCAAGGCGGCAACAATACCGTTGATGCCGTCACCGGGGAAGCCAAAAATGGTTTCAACGTCCCACTCCCGCAGCCGCTTGAGCAGATAGCCTGCAACCGTTTCCTTTGCCATTTTCTTCTCCTCTTCGTTTCGGTTCTGTGGGTGTCTTCTCAGTCAGGCTGGTTCAGCTGTCCCGCTCCGGGCGCCGTCGATCAGCCGGTCAGCGCTGCGTGCAGCGAGCGCCATGATGGTCAGTGCCGGGTTGGCGCTGCCCTGGGTGGGCAGCACACTGCCGTCAGTGATGTAGAGGTTGGGCACCGCGAAACTGCGGCAGTCCGCGTCCACCACGCCGTGCCGCTCGTCCGCCGCCATCCGCGCACCACCGACCAGGTGGGCGTAGCGCTTGATGGTAATGACCTCGTCGGCTCCGGCGGACGTCAGGATCTTTTCCATGACCTCCTGCGCGGCGCCCAG
The DNA here is from genome assembly GCA_035475875.1 of Micrococcaceae bacterium. GTDB lineage: Bacteria > Actinomycetota > Actinomycetes > Actinomycetales > Micrococcaceae > Arthrobacter_M. The sequence continues at coordinate 1,078 of DATIMB010000437.1, read as the reverse complement.
CAATTGTCTGTCGTTGTCGCACTGCGAGTAATGGAAATGTGCTATCGGCATGCCGTTGCGGTCCTTTTCCTGCGCCAAGGTGACCCGGTTTCCCTCCAGCGGCAGGAACTCGCACAACGCCCCCAGGCAGGCCCAGTGCACGTAGTCGCTCATGTAGGCGCGCAGCTTTGCCCCCCAGTAGCCCTGGGCCACCACGTGCTCCGCCCAGGTGATTGGCAGCGGGGAGACGGTCTGCACCGAAAATCCGCGCTTGTAGGGTTTGCCCGGGTCGGTTTCGTAGAACTGCTCCGTACTGACCTCCGGGGGCGGCGCCTTCCACATCCGCACCTCCGAGTCGAACCGGCCGGCCGTCTGCGGGGCGCCTTGGACCATCAGGTAACGGCCCACCTGGTCGAAGTCGTTGCAGAGTCCGTCAGGGAAGCGCTGCGAGGTGGAATTGAGCAGCAGCCGGGGTGTTTCGATCGAATAGCCGGCGACGGCGACCATCCTGGCCCGCTGGAAGTACTGCCTGCCCTCCCGGACGTAGTGCACTCCGCTCGCCCGGCCGCTGTGCTGGTCGACTTCGATGTGCGTGACCATCGAATCGGAGCGTACCTCCGCCCCGTGCGCCAGGGCATCCGGAATGTGCGTGATCAGCGGGGAGGCCTTGGCATTGACCTTGCAGCCCTGCAGGCAGAAGCCGCGGTAGATGCAGTGCGGGCGGTTGCCGAAGCGGCCGTTGGTAATGGCCACCGGTCCCACCTTGGCGGTGATGCCGCACGCCAGCGCGCCGCGCAGGAACAGCTCGCCGTTGCCCGAGACCGGGTGCGGCCTGTGCGGATAGCCGTGCGGGTCCCCCCACGGCCAGTACTGGCCGGCCACCGGCAGTTCGCCTTCGATGTCCTCATAGTAGGATCTCAGGTCCTGGTACTGCAGCGGCCAGTCAGCCCCCACGCCATCGGTGCTGTAGGTGCGGAAGTCGCTGGGGTGGAACCGGGGCGTGTAGCCGGCGTAGTGCACCATCGATCCGCCCACTCCGCGTCCCGAGTTATTGGATCCCAGCGGGACCGGGTCGTCGCCGGAGATCTCCCGCGGTTCG
>DATIMB010000436.1:0-2817 GCA_035475875.1 Micrococcaceae bacterium | reverse complement strand
ATCAGCCGGTCCAGTTCGTCCGCGCTCATGCCTGCGGCGCTGCCTACCGCTTCGGTTCCATGGCCTGACTGCAAGGCAACCTGAACAGCCTCCGCCAGATCGAACTGGGCTGTGTCGGTCTGCTGCTGAGCTGATTCCAGGTCTGCAGCTGCAACCCACACTCGCTGGATTTCTTCTTCCACAGACTTCGCCTCCGAGGGTCATCATTAACGCGAAAACGGGGCGCCCAGGCGGGCGTCCCTCTGACTCGGCACCGCTCGGGCGGGCCGTGTCTCCAGCCTAGCAGTCGCTGCCCGGGATTCCCGGCTAAGACCCAGCTGGTCTTTCTAAACTGCCTCCATAGGCTAAGGAGGATTCCGATGCTGAATACCGCAACGATCGCCACCCGACTCCTGGTGTTCCTGCTGGTGGCCGTTGTCTGCGGTGTCCTGGCCGCCGGACTGCTGGTTCCGGCCGCCGCCGTCACCGGAAACACGGCCAGCGCTTCCATCAGCGCCTTTGACCAAATCCCGGGCCAACTGAAGATCGGGACCCCAGCCCAGACGACGAGGGTGCTGGCCAGCGACGGCTCGGTGATCGCTACCTTTTTCACCGAAGACCGGACTCAGGTGGGGCTGGACCAGATGTCCCCCTTCATCAAGGAGGGCATTGTCTCCATTGAGGACGCCCGCTTCTATGAGCACGGCGGTGTTGACCCGACCGGCATGCTCCGCGCCCTCGCCGCGACCGCAGAGGGCGGACGCCAGGGCGCCTCCACGATCACCCAGCAGTACGTCAACAATGTCCTGATTGAGTCCGAGGTGGCCTCGGGAAACGCCGACCAGGTCAAACTGGGCTCGGCCAAAACGGTCGCGGACAAGATCCGTGAAATGAAATTGGCCATAGCCCTGGAGAAGCAGTACTCCAAGGACCAGATCCTTGCCGGCTACCTGAACATCGTCTACTTCAACAACGACGTGTACGGAATCGAAGCGGCCGCCAACTACTACTTCGGCGTCCACGCCAAGGATCTGACTCTGCCGCAGGCGGCGACCCTGGCCGGCGTCGTCAACGATCCGGCCTATTATGACCCGATCAGCCAGCCGCAGCACGCCGTCGACCGCCGGAACACGGTGCTGGACAAAATGCTGGAGCAGCACAAAATCTCCCAGGCCCAGCACGACGCCGCTGTCCGGTCCCCCATCGGCCTCAACGTGAACCCGGTCCGCCAGGGCTGCGTGGCCGCCACGACGGCGCCCTATTTCTGCGACTACGTCGAACGCCTGATCCTGGATAATCCTGCCTACGGGCCCACGGAGGACGCGCGCCGCAACTTCCTCTACGGCGGCGGGCTGACCGTCCAAACCACCCTGGATGTGCGGCTGCAGAAGGTGGCCCAGGACCAGGTTGACGCCACCATTTCCGGGGCTGACCCGCTGCAGCGTGGTGCGGAGCTCACCAGCGTCCAGCCGGGCACCGGGAAAGTGCTGACGATGGCCCAGAACACTACATACAACCCGGCCAACGCCCCGGGCAACTACATGGGCAATTTCGCATTGCCGCAGTTCGATCTCAACGGCCAGCCATTGGACGGTGCCGGCGGGTTCCAGATCGGCTCGACGATGAAACCCTTCGTCTTTGCCCAGTGGCTCAACGCCGGAAAATCCATGAACACAATGCTCGACGGCGCGGTCCGCGTCTACCGGGTCGGCTTCCCCTGGAAGAACTCCTGCGGCACCACCACCGGCAGCTACGATCCTGCAGCCGGACAGGAACCGCTGCCCAATGACGACGCGAACCACTACTACCCGATGACGGTGTTGCAGGGGCTCTACCAGTCCATCAACACCATCACCTTCCAGTCCGCGACCCAACTGGACTTCTGCGACATCCAGAAAATGGCCACGGCGGCCGGCCTGCGGGACGGACACAACAATAAGCCGTACGACGTTTCAACCATCGCCAGCCTGATCGGCACCCAGGACGTCGCGCCACTGACGATGGCCGACGCCTTCGCCACCTTTGCCAGTGGCGGCATCCGCTGCAATCCCATTGCCCTCGTCTCGGTGACGGACAACCAGGGAAAGCAGTACCCGGTGCCGAGCGCGGATTGCCAGCGGACCATCAGTCCCCAGGTGGCCGCGGGCGTGGCCTATGCCCTCAAAGACGTCCTGACAAAAGGCTCGGGCTACTACATCCCGGTCAACAAGAGCAGCTACGACATTTTCGCCAAGACGGGGACTACCGACGGGAACATGATGACCTGGACGGTTGGTGCCACCGCGGGCATCTCCACCGCGTCATGGTTCGGAAGCTACCAGGGCATCGGTCCGCAGTGGGTGAACCAGAACATCACGATTAACGGCAAGTACTACGCCGTCGTCGACGGCGCGGACCTGGCCGGTGGTCAATGGGCCCGGCTGATGAATGTTGCGGCCCCGCAGTTCAACACCAGTCCCTTCCCGCAGCCTCCCGCCTCCATGCTCAGCAAATAATCGCAACCGGCAAGGACTAATTAACGCAGCACCGCAGTTATGGCGATAGCTAAGTAATCATGACTCAACCGAAACGGGACCCCGTGACAACACTGCCTGCCGACGGAATCGGCTTCCGCTCCAAACGCGGACCGATCCTGATCGCCCTGATGCTCTCGACCGGCCTGGTCGCCATCGATTCGACCATCGTCGCGACCGCGGTGCCCTCGATTGTGCACGACGTCGGCGGGTTCTCCTCCTTCCCCTGGCTCTTCTCCGGGTACCTGCTGGCCCAGGCCGTCTCCGTCCCGGTCTACGCCAAGCTCTCCGACATGGTCGGCCGCAAGCCGCTGATCCTCACCGG
>DATIMB010000435.1:0-5826 GCA_035475875.1 Micrococcaceae bacterium | reverse complement strand
TGCGGGAGGGGCTCGAGGCTCTCTCCCAGGCCTGTGCCCACGACCGGACAAATGTACGGCTGCTCGCCGAAGCCATGAACCTGCAACTGCAGCACGGCGCGCCCCGAGCAGCCCTGGAACTGGCCAGCCGGGCACCCGAGCCGGCGCTCGCCGTCGGACGCATCCGCTATTTCACCGCAGTGGCGCACGCACGTGCCGGGGACCGGATGGCAGCCGCGGCCATGCTGCGCGCCGGAATCGAGGTTCCGGACCTGCGCGAGGGCGAGAACTTCCTGGCCGCACTATGGCTGGACGTGTGCCCTGGGGAGGAAATGCCTGCGCAATACCAATTCGACATGCATTAGCCCCGATTCGGCGTCCGGTCGGGCGACGGTTTTGTCCTATCCCGCGTTTTTGTCCCGTCCGGCTCGTTGTTGCCCGGCGATTTGGGCCCACATCCGCGCAATCGTCCTACCGCTGCGTCCGGTGCGCGGCTTCCAGGAAGCCGAGCAGGCGATTCTCCAGCTCCGAGGGCGCCTTCAGCTCGCATTCCCAGACCACCAGCACCTCCCAGCCCTGCTCGCCGAGCGCCAGATGCTGTGCCGCGTCCCGTTCCACCGTCCGGCGCCGCTTCTCATCCCAAAAGGCCGTATTGCTCTTGGGCGCGTGCTGGCCGACCCGGCAATCGTGGCTGTGCCAGAAACAGCCGTTGACAAAGATGACTTTGCGCCGGCCTGCAAAGACCAGGTCCGGCCGACCGGGCAGCCGGATTGACCCGGACCTGCCGTGCAGCCGGTACCGGTAGCCCGCGCCGTGCAGCAGCCGGCGTACCAGCAGCTCCGGTTTGGTGTCCTTGCCCCGGATCCGGGACATGTTTGCGCTGCGCTGCTCGGCGCTGATCCGGTCTGCCAAATGCGGTCCTAGGTTGCCCCGCCGGTGGACACCGCCGCTACCGCCGCCTCGGTGGCCACCCTCACGGCCTCCACCGCAGCCTTCACAGCTTCCGGCGCCCACTGGCCTTGCACAATCTCGCGTACCCGCCGGTGGGGCGCAGTGGGGTAGAGCAGATACAGCAGACCGGCCGCATCGATTAGCCCGATCAGCGCGGCCGTCCGCTCATCCGGTGCCTCACCGTCCAGCGTTCGTTGAATCCGCTCATGAATCTGGGCGTCGGCCTCCGAGTCCAGATCGGGATAACGGACGGTGGTGAAGATGCCCAAGTGGGTGTGGGAAGTTTTGGCCAGGATGCCTTTGTCCACCAAAAGCTGGCACAGCGTGGCCGTATTGTGGCGGTCCTGGAACCTTGCCATCCAGCGCTGCGTCCTGGCGGGCGGTTCCTGCGCGATCCGGCGGTACTGCGGCAGATAGGAAGTTGGCGGAACCCCGGTGATCACCAGGTGCTTGTCCCGTACCTCTATGGTTCCCTGGACGGCGAGTTCGGCCAGGATGGATCCGGCAATGGCCACGTGCAGGGTCTGGTCGTCTATCCGGCGCCGGCCGTCGTTACCCCGCCGGGCCAGGAGCATTAACTCCTCGGGAAGGCTCAGCGCGATCGCATCCATGGATAGATTCTAGAACCGTTGGAGATTTCCGTCCGCTGCCAGCCTCCAGCTCCGACCGCGGGGAATATTCTCATGTCTGTTCAGGTTCCAACCTCTAGATGCAAACGCATGTAGCTGTCGAGCGGCGGTAAGCCGCTGGCATGGCTGGCGGGACATCAGAAAAAGGGATTGGAGCAAAAGCAATGCAACGCAGGATCGCGGTTGTCACGGCAGGTCTGGGAGTGCCGTCGTCGTCAAGGATGCTGGCGGACCAGCTGGCTGCCGCCGCAAGGGCGCAGCTGGCAGAACTCGGTACCGAGGTGGACCTCGAGGTGGTGGAACTGCGTGATTTCGCCGTGGACATCGCGAACAACCTTGTTACCGGCTTTGCGCCTCCCAAACTGGCGCGGGCGATCTCCCAGGTGACCGAAGCGGATGCGCTGATTGCCGTTACCCCCGTCTTCAGCGCTTCCTACAGTGGCTTGTTCAAGTCCTTCTTTGACCTGCTGGATCCGAAGGCGTTGGACGCCATGCCGGTGCTTATCGGCGCCACCGGCGGCAGCACCCGGCATTCACTGGTGCTCGATTTTGCGGTCCGTCCGTTGTTCAGCTATTTCCGCGCCCGCACCATGGCTACCGGGGTGTACGCGTCTCCGGAGGATTGGGGCGCCTCCGAGGCGGGACTGGGTGGGCTCGATGTGCGCATTGCCCAGGCTGCCGGCGAGCTGGCGACCGTGCTGGCGCCGCAGCCGGCGGCAGTGGAAACACTGGATGACCGGAAGGCCGCGCGGCGGGAGCACGAGCAGGAGAAGCTGGAGTCGCTGCCATTTGAGCAGCTGCTGGCACAGATTTCCAGCCGTTAGAGGACGTTAGAAATACCGCGTCCTGGGCTGCTGCTGGGACGGCAGCGGCACCAGGGTGTCCTGCAGGATGCGAAGTCCAGTTCGGTAGGTGTCCGGGTGGATCTCGGGGCTGGCGTGTCCGGTGTTGGGTACGTCGTACCGAAAGAAGAGGTTGCGTGGCAAGAGGACGTGCCAGCCACGGATGGCCAGCGAAGCGTTGACAATGAAATCGTCCGGGTCGTACATCAGGCCGATGCAGGTCGTGGGGCTCACGCCGCCGTCGTACTGCTCCGGAAACGCCTTGAGGAACGTGGCCTGCGAGGTGTTCAGGATGAGGCTGTTCTGGCCGGTGTCAAAGGACGAGGCGATGCCGGTCCTGGCCGCGACGTACATGTCCTGGCCATTCGGGTTGGCGAGCCCGCTCCAGGCCCCGACGGCTAGCCGGCCGACAATTCCCAGATAGGGGACCACGGCGCCGGCCAGCGAGATGTACCGCTTGCCCGGGTCCAGCACATCGGCGACGTTGCTGGGGCTGGATCCGAAGACGATCATCTTCACATGGATGCCGTTCTGCTCCAGCAGTGGGGCAAGGACGACGGCGACCATCCCGCCAAAGCTGTCCCCGTACAGGTAGGCGGTGGTGATCTTGCGCTGGTAGGCGTCGTTTTGGATCGCGATGAATAGCTGGGCGACGTCGATGCCCTCGTTGGAATAGCCGATGTAGGACGCCTGGGCCCTCTCGTTCATGGCCGGCTGGAGTGCGGCGAGCTTGTTGCCGGCGGTCCGGTTGGACACCTCAAAGCCGCCCAGCAGGTACCAGGCGGCGCCGGGAAACTGTTGCGCCGCAGCGGCGTTGGCCGGGTTGTCCGGGGTGATGACCTTGAACGAGGTGTTTTCGGTGAACTCGTAGTCAAGGGCAATGTTGGCCCGGAAGGCTGTGACGGCGGCCGCGGTGCCCATAGTGAGGAGGAAGCGGCGGCGGCCAATGTCATGGATCTGATGGCCCGGATGAATCTGCTGTGGGCCACGCCGACGGCGCCACCAAGGCCGGCGGGCAGGCCCGGAGCCGGGAGCGTCCTGGGGCTGCGCCGGGGTCTGGGAGCGTTGTGCCGGTGCGCGTTTGTTCTGAGCCAGTTTGTTCGCCATGGGCATTCATTTCGATTGTGCCACACCGGCGGAACCGGAGGGGTTTACGGCAATCCTGAGGCCCATCTGGATCTCTTGAGGTGCACTTGCCCTAATGGGACGATGGAGACGTGCAACCTGTCTTCGATTTCATCGGGCATTACTGGTGGCTCGCCTTCCCGCTGAGCGGGATTGTGGGCGGCTGGACCCGGTCGTGGTCGCGCGCCAGCGAACGCCGGCACCAGCGCAGGCTGGAACTGTACAGAATCAAAAACCAGACGCAGCAGGTGGAACGCGTACGCGCCGATGAGGTGCAGCAGCTGATGGGCCTGCACGACGGGATCAACCAGCGCTGGCTGGACTATGAGCTGGATGTCGGCAAGCTCATCGATTACCCGATGATGACGGATGTACGTGAGCCGCTCACCGTGGCCTTCCTCCGCGCGAAGCGGGAAGCGGACGGGCTGCGCCCAGCCGGCGCCGATCAAATCGATTCGCCGGCCCGGCTGAACGCCTACCGGGCGGCCGTTAACGGCTATGAGGTGGCGTTCGAGGTGGCCGAGCGCGAGGCCCGGCGGGTGAAGGACAGCGGCTTCAGTGGGCCGGAGCGCCAGCGGCTGGCGACGGCGCGAAAGTTGTTGACGATCGCCGTTGATGAGGCGGCCACCCAGGCGGAGCGCCAGACGGCCTACAAGCGGGCCCGGCGCGAACTGGATGGCCTGATCGTGCTGCCGGACGTGACGGTAGCTTCCTTGGAGGAAAAAGTGGCGCGGATGCTGGGGAGCGGGGCGTCTTCCTAAGGGGATTTCCGGGGCTCTATGTATAATTGACGGCAGTTGTAGTGTTGTGCATTTTTGTAGTTTGAGCGGCGATATCCCCATAGGCATCGCCGCTTTTCTGAAGAAGAGGCAAGAACACCGTGACGCCGGAGGCCCGAAAGTCGGGCGCATTCTCCACCTTCAGAAGGATAGAAAAATGGCAACAGGTACGGTCAAGTGGTTCAACGCAGAAAAGGGCTTCGGCTTCATCTCCCCGGATGACTCCAGCCAGGACGTTTTCGCCCACTACTCTGCGATCAGCTCCAGCGGCTACCGCTCCCTCGAAGAGAACCAGAAGGTCTCCTTCGACGTTGAGCAGGGTCCCAAGGGACCGCAGGCAGTGAACATCCAGGCTCTCTAGTCAGAGCAGGTCTGGCGCAACTGCAGCCAGGCTGAACTGCCGAAGAAGGAAGGACGGGCTTTAACCCGTCCTTCCTTCTTCTTTTAAACCTTCTTCTCATCCAAAGGTGTACAGGAGGTTGGGGCAGGTCGCGGGACAGGACTCCCGCTCCCTGCACCAACGGTTGTGACTACTGCCTAGGCAGTTTGAGACTCATTGTCTTAGATGCATTGACTCATTGGCGGCTCCAGTTATCTTGATGGAAGCTCAAGGCAGGCCGTTTCTCCACACCAATTTTACGCCGGGCTAACACCAAAAGCACGGCCTGAACAGCATCCCTCACCGGCCCCAAGATGCGGCTTGCCCCGAGCGAAGCAATGCTCCTCGGCGTTGCTTCACCGCCGTACGCCAGGGCTCGTGGCACGATGGAAAGCAATGAAACGCACTGCCGGCCAAGGGGGCCAACGAGGAATTCCCATGCCGCTGTGGCTGCAGGGGGTCTTCGAATCCGCTCAGGCGGCGGTTATTTCGGCAGTGCTGGTAGTGCTGCCGCTGGTCGCCGTCTGGTGGGCGGGCGGATTCCAGGACCGCACGCCTGATGCGCTGGCGCAGTTGGCGGGCCAGGCCTGGCTGATCATCCACGGCGTGCCGCTGGCCCTGACGTTCAACAACGGGCCCAGCTCCGCCTCCATCCAGAGCGGCACACTCAGCCTGGTCCCGTTGGGTCTGATCCTCATTCCGTTCCTTCTCTCCTGGCGCGCCGGACGGCGTCTGGCCCGGGCGTCGTACACGGATCAGTTGTGGCAGGCCCTGCTGGGCGCCTTGGCGGTCTATGCCGCTGCCGGCCTGGGCACCGCGTTTGTCTGCAGCATCCCCGGCACACGAGCGAACGTTGTGCTCGGCGCGCTGATCCCGCTGATCCCGGTCGGGCTGGGCCTGATCATTGGTGCACGGCGCGAGGCGGGCAGTTGGGGACGGCTGATCGGGGTGGATGCCGCGGAGTGGATCGCCAAGACCAGCCAGCACTCCCGCTGGGCGGGGTCCTACCTATGGTCGGCGTTGCGCGCCGGGCTGGTTGCCCTGGCCGCGGCGCTGGCGCTGTCAGCCCTGCTGCTGGCAGTGGATATCGCGCTGCACTGGGCTGACATTGTGGACGTTTATGAGGGACTCAAGAGCGGGGC
>DATIMB010000434.1:0-2288 GCA_035475875.1 Micrococcaceae bacterium | reverse complement strand
CGAGCCTATAAGGGGTTGCTAGAGGAAATGTCTGGAAAGAACGGCAGTTCTTCGCGTATCGTCAAGAAATGCAAACTCAGGGCTGGAACCGACCCAAGAAAAGCACTGCCGCCGTTGCTGCCCGGGGCGCTGGCGGCGCATTGGACGTCATCAGTCTGGGCCGGCGGGTGAGGCACCTGCGCAAGGCGGCCGGGCTGACCTTGGAAAGCCTGGGAACCGCCGTCGGCACCGCACCGTCGCAGCTGTCGCTGATCGAAAACGGCAAACGCGAGCCGAAACTGGGGATGCTCCAGGCCCTGGCCGGGGCGTTGGGCGTGGGCCTCGACCAGCTGCTCGGGGCGGAGCCGCCCAGCCTGCGGGCGGCGCTGGAAATCGAGCTGGAACGGGCCCAGCGCGGGCCGCTCTACGAGTCGCTCGGACTGCCCAAAGTCCGCGTCGGCTCACGGCTGCCCATGGATGTACTCGAATCCCTGGTCGGACTGCAGAACGAGCTCGAACACCGGCTGGACCAGCAGGCCGCCACCCCCGAAGAGGCGCGCCGCGCCAACACGGAACTCCGGGCGGAAATGCGGGCCCGGAACAACTACTACCAGGACCTGGAAGCCCAGGCGCAGAAGCTGCTCGCCGCCGTCGGACATGCCCGCGGACCGCTGTCCCACCACGTCGCCGCGGACATCGCCGAACACCTGGGCTTCAGCCTGCAGTACGTCGGGGACCTGCCGCATTCCACCCGCTCCGTGACGGATCTGAAAAACCGCAGAATTTACCTCACCCAGGGCCAGCGCTCCGACCACGACCCCCGCGCGGTGCTGCTGCAGGCCGTCGGGCACTACGTGCTGGGCCACCAGACCCCCACCGACTACGCCGATTTCCTGCGCCAGCGCGTCTATACAAACTATTTTGCCGCCGCCCTGCTGATGCCCGAGCACGCCACCGTGGACTTCCTCAAGGAAGCCAAGACCGCCAAGGAACTGGCCATCGAGGACATCCGCGACGCATTCGCCGTCTCGTACGAAACCGCCGCACACCGCTTCACCAACCTCGCCACCGAACATCTGGGCATTCCCTGCCACTTCCAGAAGGTCCACGTCAGCGGCATCATCCACAAGGCCTACGAGAACGACGGCGTGAACTTCCCGGCCGACCACACCGGCGCCATCGAGGGCCAGCCCGTGTGCCGGTACTGGACCTCCCGCGCCGTATTCGACGTGCCGGACAAATTCCGCGCCTTCAACCAATACACCGATACCGCGGTGGGAACCTACTGGTGCACCGCCCGGACCGAACGGCACTCCTCCGGCGAATACTCCCTGAGCATCGGCGTGCCGTACGCGCAGGTGAAATGGTTCCGCGGCCGGGACACCACCGAACGCTCCCAGTCCCGGTGCCCGGACGAAAGCTGCTGCCGTCGGCCGCCCCAGGAACTGGCCGCGGAATGGTCCGGCCAGGCCTGGCCCAGCGCCCGCGCCAACTCGCACCTGCTCGCCGCGCTCCCGCCCGGCGCCTTCCCCGGCGTGGACGAAACCGAGGTCTACACCTTCCTGCAGGCGCACTCCGGGTAGTCTGGGCGCGGCGCAGCCAGTCACCCAAGCGCCGCACGCGGCTTTGGGAAATGGGTCAGGTAACGGGAATCAGCTGTTTCTGCCCGTCCGCTGCCGGGCCAGGAGGACGGCCACCCGAGCGATCAGGTCGTACGGAATCGGCTGGTCCAGAGGCCTCATCGACGGATGCGAACTTCTGTGCCATGAGCAGTCCTCCTCCACACCTTCGGACAGTTTTCCCCGTTCCGCCCCGGCTGGCCAGTGCCCGAGACATTTTCCGGCCGGGCGTCCTATGCTGAGCCCACAGGTCTTGTTCGCTCCAGCGGCTGGAGGGGGAAGCATGAAGCAGCGGCTGACGGGATGGGCGGTTGCGGCTGTGGCAGCGGTAACGGCGACGGCGGCGCTGACGGCTTGCGGGCCGCAGCCCCCTGGCGAGCTGAGGGCTGCGGATGTTCAGCGTGTCCAGGTCCGGGAGGCAGACTACTCGGCGCAGATCCGCCAGCTTTCCGACGCCGCACTCAGCTTGGGAGCCCGGCTTGTGGCGTCCGGGGGAGCCGGCAACGTGGTGACCTCACCGGCCAGCCTGCTGGTGGCGCTGGCGATGCTGCGGGCCGGCGCGTCCGGACCGACGGCGGACGAGATGGACGAGGTGATCGGCCTGCCTCCGCAGGGCCGGGATGAGGCAATGAATGCCGTGCTGGCATCGCTGTCACCGTACGACGGCGATCCGGGTTCAGTGGGCGGTAA
>DATIMB010000433.1:0-2159 GCA_035475875.1 Micrococcaceae bacterium | reverse complement strand
GCACCGGTGACAACGGCCAGCCGGTCGGCCAGGGATGGGGAATCGGATGCGGGAACGGGGAGGGAATCAGCCATGGCCTAAATCTATCGCGGCCAGCCCTGACGCCGTTGAACCGTGAGGTTGCGACCCTAAAACCGCGTCAAAACGTCACTTGCCAACTCCTCAACCCGGCGTCGCAGCAGAACGCACCCTGAGGGGCTATTCCGGATGCGCCCGCAGGTACTCCAGCAGCACGGCGGCCTGGTTCTGTGCGGAGTCCTTGGCGGAATAGAGCAGCACGACGTTTTCATGGTGCCGGAGGACCTCCCGCAGCTCATCGACGGCGGGATTGGCCTCCAGTTCCTCGTTGTACCGCCGGAGGAAGTCGTCGAAGAGGGCAGCGTCATGGTGGAACGCCTTGCGCAGTTCGGTGGAGGGCGCCACCTCCTTCAGCCACAGGTCGACGGCGGCCCGCTCCTTGGTGATGCCGCGCGGCCAGAGCCGGTCCACGAGCACGCGGAACTCCCCCTCCACAGCCGCGCCGCCGCCGTCGTCGTACACCCGCTGGATCCGCACGTTGCCCATAGCCGCATCCTAGCCTGCGCCCGGCATGAAAGAATTGGGGCATGGCTGAACAATTCCAGGGCACAGACACGCCCGCTGCGACCCCGTCCAACGTCCCCGACAAGCCCGCGCTGGAAGGTCTGGAAGCCGTCCTGACCGAGCGCTGGCGCGAACAGGGAACGTACAAGTTCGACCGGAACACCCCGCGGGAGCAGGTCTACTCGATCGATACTCCCCCGCCGACCGCCTCCGGATCGCTGCACGTGGGGCACATGTTCTCCTACACACAGACCGATGTGCTGGCCCGCTACCAGCGGATGAACGGCAAGAACGTCTTCTACCCGATGGGCTGGGACGACAATGGCCTGCCCACCGAGCGCCGGGTGCAGAACTACTATGGCGTTCGCTGCGATCCCGCGCTGCATTACGACCCCGACTTCGTTCCGCCGGCACAGCCAGCCAAGAATGAGCGCGACTTCATCCAGATTTCCCGGCGGAACTTCATTGAACTGTGCGAGGAACTGGCGGTGGAGGATGAGAAGGTCTTCGAGAACCTTTTCAGCACCCTGGGCCTGTCGGTGGACTGGGAACTGACCTACCGCACCATCGACACCGCTTCCCGCGCGGTCAGCCAGCGTGCTTTCCTGGCCAATCTGGCCGCCGGCGACGCCTACATGGCCGAGGCGCCGACGCTTTGGGATGTCACGTTCCGCACCGCCGTGGCGCAGGCCGAACTGGAGGACCGGGAGCGTCCGGGCGCCTTCCACCGGGTGGCCTTCCACCGCCCGGACGGATCCAAGGTCTTCATCGAAACCACCCGACCGGAGCTGATCCCCGCCTGCGTGGCGCTGGTGGCGCACCCGGATGACGAGCGCTACCAGCCGCTGTTCGGCACCACCGTGACCTCCCCGCTCTTCGGTGTGGAGGTGGAGGTCAAAGCCCACCCGCTGGCCAAGCCGGAGAAGGGTTCCGGGCTGGTCATGGTCTGCACCTTCGGCGACCTGACGGACGTCACGTGGTGGCGTGAACTGCAGCTGCCGACCCGCCCGATCGTGGGCCGGGACGGGCGCATTCTGGCCGAGACGCCGGCCTGGATCACCGGCTCCGGAACGGAGCACTACCAGGCGATCGCCGGCAAGACCACGTTCAGCGCCAAGGAAAACGTGGTGGCGCAACTGCGCGACAGCGGCGACCTGGACGGCGAACCGAAGCCGATCATGCACCCGGTGAACTTCTACGAAAAGGGCGACAAGCCCCTGGAGGTGGTCACCAGCCGGCAGTGGTACATCCGCAACGGCGGCCGCGACGCGGGCCGGCGCGCCCGGCTCATCGGCCGCGGCAAGGAGGTGGATTTCCACCCTGCCTTCATGCGCTCGCGCTACGAGAACTGGGTGGAGGGCCTCAACGGCGACTGGCTGGTATCCCGGCAGCGCTTCTTCGGCGTGCCGATTCCGGTCTGGTACCCGCTGGACGGCGCCGGCAACCCGGACTACGCCCACCCGATCATCCCCTCCGACGGGATGTTGCCGGTGGATCCGGCGGCAGAGCCAGCGCCCGGCTTTGACGAGGCGCAGCGCGGCCTGCCGGGCGGCTTCGCCGGGGATCCGGATGTGCTG
>DATIMB010000432.1:0-1538 GCA_035475875.1 Micrococcaceae bacterium | reverse complement strand
CAAAGCGGGTACCAGGACGCCGTCTCCGCCCTGCAGGTCGCCCTCCCCGGCGGGACCGACGCGGTGGTCCAGGTCAGGGTTTACGGCACAGGCGGACAGCAGGCACTGCCCAACGGCGGAGTCTTCACAGCCAAGGCCGGGGCCGTCACGGAACTTCCGCTGACCGGGCTACCGGCCGGCACCTACACCCTGGACGTCCGCTCGGACTCGTCATTCACCGCAGCGGTGCGGGTGGTCCGTGGCAGCAAGGCCGGCCAACCGGTGGACTTCGCCTCCGCCGGCGCCTCCACCCGACTGGCCAGCGGCCAACTGATCACGCTTGCATCCGGCGTTGGTTCCAAGCTGACCTTCGGCGTCGCCGATGGCCGTGCCCGCGTGTCGCTCACGCCTGTGACGGCGGAAGGCCAACTGCTGCCCGCCAAAAACGTCGATGTCGCCGGCGGCACCACCGTTGTCGTCGACCCGGCGCAGCTCGCCGGGGATACCGTGGCCGGGTTCATCGCCTCCGCTACCGGAGATTCGGTCTACGGGGCTCAACTGCTTAGCCAGAAGGACGGCGTGGGCGTGTCGCTGGTGGGCATTCCGCGCGGGGTGGCAACGGCGCAGAACGCCACGGTGGTCCTGGGCTACTGAGCGCGGAACGTGTCGGTGGTCCTGGGTTACTACGCGCGGAACGGTCCAGCGCTGGTTCTGGACTACTGAGCGCAGAATGCGTCGGTGGTTCTGGGCACCTGAGCGCGGAACGTGTCGGTGGTCCTGGGCTACTACGGGCGGAACGGTCCAGCGCTGTTGCCCTGCCGCATCAGCGCCGGGACTAGAAGCGCCGGGACCGCCGGTAGACAGGGTCCACCGCTTCCGGAGAGACGTTCAGAATGCCAGCCGCCTCTTCGATGATGACTTCGTGCACAATGTCGCGTAGCTCATCTTCACCCTCGGCGAGCTGTTCGATGGGCCTGCGGTAAACCGTAATGACGGCTGGTCCGGCCGTTCCGGCGAGCCGGTGCATGCCCAGCGGCGCCCGCTGTCCCTTGGCGACCAGTTCCTCCAACGAGCCCGGGATATCATCCACCACAAACTGCACCGACTCCATTGCGGCACCCCAAAGATCGGCCAACCGGTCCGCGGAGTCCCGGACCAGCTCGTCAAATTTCTCCGCTCGGGTGCGGGAACCGGGCAGTGCCGGCAACAGTAGGTCGCCGCGCAGACCCCGGCCATGACGATTGCGCCGTCGGGCGCGGAACGTCCTGCCACGCCGCTGGCTGGCGCTGCCGCCGGTGGGCTCCGGCTCAATCCTGAAGCCGGAACCGGTCGACTTAAACTGCATGTCTTGACTCTAGACCGTGCCGCCGACATTAATCGACAGCGTCGCGCCACGGGGCGGTTCTGGCATTGTTTTTCGCCGAAGGCGGGTAATCTTAGGAGCCGTGGGAACCATACGCCAGTGTTCAAGATCAGCCTGCAGCCAGTCGGCCGTAGCCACGCTGACGTACGTCTATTCAGACTCGACCGCGGTCCTTGGCCCGTTGGCCACCTTCGCC
>DATIMB010000431.1:0-2805 GCA_035475875.1 Micrococcaceae bacterium | reverse complement strand
GGGCCCGGCCGGTAGAGGGCGAGCACGGCGGAGATGTCTTCGAAGTTGTCCGGGCGCATCAGCTTCAGCAGCGACCGCATGGGACCGCCGTCGAGCTGGAAAACCCCCAGCGTGTCCCCGCGCGCCAGCAGCTCATAGGAGGCGGCATCCGTCAGCTCCAGGTCCTCGAGCACCAGCTCGATGTCCTTGTTGAGCTTGATGTTCTCCAGCGCGTCCGTGATGATCGTCAGGTTGCGCAGGCCCAGGAAGTCCATCTTGATCAGGCCCAGGCCCTCACAGGTGGGGTAGTCGAACTGGGTGATGACCTGGCCGTCCTGCTCCCGGCGCATGATCGGGATGATATCGATCAGCGGGTCCGAGGACATGATCACACCGGCCGCGTGCACGCCCCACTGCCGCTTCAGCCCCTCCAGCCCCAGAGCCATGTCGAAGACCTTCTGCGAATCCGCGTCGGTCTTGAGCAGTTCGCGCAGTTCCTCGGCCTCGGAGTAGCGCTTGGCCTCCGGGTTGTGCACGTCGGCCAGCGCCATGCCCTTGCCCATCACGTCCGGCGGCATGGCCTTGGTCAGCCGCTCGCCGGTGGAGAAGGGGTAGCCCTGCACGCGGGAGGAGTCCTTGAGCGCCTGCTTGGCCTTGATGGTGCCGTAGGTGACGATCATGGCAACCCGCTCGTCGCCGTATTTCTCGGTAACGTAGCGGATCACCTCGGAGCGGCGCCGGTCATCGAAGTCGACGTCGAAGTCGGGCATGGAGACCCGTTCCGGGTTGAGGAAGCGCTCAAAGATCAGCCCGTGCTGCAGCGGGTCAAGGTCGGTGATGCGCATCGCGTAGGCCACCATGGAGCCGGCGCCGGAACCGCGGCCCGGTCCCACCCGGATGCCGTTGTCCTTGGCCCAGTTGATGAAGTCCGCCACCACCAGGAAGTAGCCGGGGAAGCCCATCTGGGTGATGACGCCGACCTCGAACTCGGCCTGCTTGCGCACCTCGTCCGGAACGCCGTTCGGGTACCGGTAGTGCAGGCCCTTTTCCACTTCCTTGACGAACCAGGACTGCTCGTCCTCGCCTTCCGGTGCGGGGAAGCGCGGCATGTAGTTGGCCTTGGTGTTGAACTCCACTGCGCAGCGCTCCGCGATGAGCAAGGTGTTGTCGCAGGCGTCCTGGTGGTCGCGGAAGAGCATCCGCATTTCCTGCGGCGATTTGAGGTAGAACTCGTCGGCGTCGAACTTGAAACGTTTGGGATCGGCCATCGTGGAGCCTGACTGCACGCAGAGCAGGGCAGCGTGCGACGCCGAATCCTCCGCATGCGTGTAGTGCAGGTCGTTGGTGGCCACCAGCGGCAGGTCCAGTTCCTTGGCCAGCTTCAGCAGGTCCGCGGAGACATTGCGCTCAATGTCCAGTCCGTGGTCCATCAGTTCGCAGAAGTAGTTCTCCTTGCCGAAGATGTCCCGGAAGTCCGAGGCTGCCTGCACGGCCTCGCGGTACATTCCCAGCCGCAGCTTGGTCTGCACCTCCCCTGACGGGCAGCCGGTGCTGGCGATCAGGCCCTTGCCGTAGCGCTGCAGCAGGTCACGGTCCATGCGGGGCTTGTACAGGTAGCCCTCCAGCGATGCCAGCGAGGACATCCGGAACAGGTTGTGCATCCCCTCGGTGGTCTCCGACCAGAGGGTCATGTGGGTGTAGGCACCGGCTCCGGAGACGTCGTCGCGCCCTCCCCCGCCCCACTGCACCCGGCTGCGGTCCTGGCGGGCGGTTCCCGGGGTCAGGTACGCCTCGACGCCGATGATCGGTTTGATGCCCGCGGCGTTGGCCTTGGACCAGAAGTCGAAGGCGCCGAAGACGAAGCCGTGGTCCGTGGTGGCCAGCGAGTCCATGCCCAGCTCTTTGGCGTGGCTGAACAGATCCGTCAGCCGCGCGGCACCGTCCAGCATGGAATACTCGGTGTGATTGTGCAGATGGACGAATGAATCAGAGCTAGCCACCTGTACATTCTAGGGTGCCGGGCAGGCCCATCCGCTCAGGCACACCGGGCTGCCTGCAACCGTTCCCGCCCGGTGTTGGCCGCCCGGTGTTGGCTTAGCGCGTTCCGTGCTCCAGCGCGTGCAGGGCGTAGGCCAGGTCCTCCGGATAATCGCTGACCACCTCAATCCACTCGCCGCTGCCGGGGTGGCTGAATCCCAGTTTGCGGGCGTGCAGCCACTGCCGGGTCAGTCCCAGCTCGGCGGCCAGCCGCGGATCGGCTCCGTAGGTGAGATCCCCCACGCACGGGTGGCGGAGGGCGGAAAAGTGGACCCGGATCTGGTGTGTGCGGCCGGTTTCCAGGTGGACCTCCACCAGTGCGGCACGCCCAAAGGCCTCCAGGACCTCATAGTGCGTCACGGAGGGCCGTCCGTCCTCGATGACGGCAAAACGCCAGTCGTAGCCCGGGTGGCGTCCGATCGGGGCCTCGATGGTGCCCTGCAGCGGGTCGGGAAGGCCCTGCACCAGGGCGTGGTAGACCTTGTCCACAGTGCGTTCCTTGAAGGCGCGCTTGAGTACCGTGTAGGCCTGCTCGGTTTTCGCCACCACCATGGCCCCCGAGGTTCCCACGTCCAGCCGGTGCACGATCCCGGCGCGCTCGGCTGCCCCGGAGGTGGAGATACGGTATCCGGCGGCGGCCAATGCGCCGACGACGGTGGGTCCCACCCAGCCGGGCGAGGGGTGCGCAGCGACGCCGACCGGCTTGTCGATCACCACGAACGCATCGTCGTCGAGCAGGATTTTCAGGTCCTCGACGGGTTCGACGACGACGGCCAGCGGGTCTGGCCG
>DATIMB010000430.1:0-2985 GCA_035475875.1 Micrococcaceae bacterium | reverse complement strand
GCGGCCCAGACCGCTGCCGCAGCCCCCATGGAATTGCCGACGACGACGGCGGGGCCTCCCAGCGTGGCGATGAGGGCCAGCAGATCCTTACCCGTCGCCGAGTCACCGTGGACCCGGAAACTGGTGTCGCTGCCGCCATGGCCGCGCAGGTCCAGCACCGCCAGCCGGTATCCGGCCCGGACGATGGGGCCGGCCAACTCGCGGTACGTGGAGCGCAGGTCGCCCATGCCGGGGACGGCCAGCACCAGCGGCCCCTCCCCCTCCACGGTGTAGGACAGGCGGCCGACGCCACGGTCAAGGTACCGGACTTCAGTGGCTTGGTTAGTGTTCATAGCTAAAAGGCTAATTGCATTAGCTAACGGGTACAAGAGGTTGTCCTGCTTTTTCTAATGCTTGCCCGTCAGGGCAGAGACCGGGACGGAACCAATTGGGGGAATGGCCCTCCCGGCCTCCACTGCTGTAATCGCCGGCAGGGGTCGAAAAGTTACGCGGGCGCCGGAAGCCTTTCTGGCTGCCTGGACCCGGGTCAGAGATCACGTGAGCATCCGAACAAGCGAGGGCCAGTACCACCGCTCCGACAGGCCAGCGGCGTTGGCGTGCACAGAGACTCCTTTCCGGGAAGCCGAGGTCCTCTGCTTCACTGAATTCGGGCTGATCCGGCAGGGCGAAGAGTGGGTTTTTGCCCGCTGAAGACTGGGGCCAGCCCGTTTTATCAGGCCAAGGCGCCGGTGATGGCCGGGGCAACGTACTGGAAGACCGTGCCTCCGCCGGGCATGACCATGTAGGCCAGGAACTCCTCCTCGAAAGTAACGATGCCGGAGGCTACCGCCTCCAGCTTGGCCCTGACCAGCAGTGAGAACCTGTACCAGTGCCGGCGGCATGTTTCCTCGGCAGTCCTGGTGCCGGACGCTCTGGCCGGTCCGGAATATTCCTGGTCCGGCCGGCCCGGGCGGACGTGGTCTGCACCGGAACCGACAGGCCCGGCAGGATCGCGCACTGCTAGGGCGAAAAGAAACTGGCGGCCTCCGGCTACAAAAGCTATCGCCGCCCGGCCGTCCTCCCATCCGCTCCGGAACCCGGTGGCGCCATAGGCGACTAACATCTCACGAATTTCCGCACGGGAAGCGGCGCTGGTGATGGAGGCACCCCGGACATAATTAGTGGTCATGCCTCAGGGTACGCCTGAGGCATGACCACGAGGCGACACGTAGTTCACACCTCCTCGCCATTAGGAGCCGTGCCGTATGGTCGGTACTAAGCCGAAGCAACTTCGGACCAGGGAGCAACTCTTGCTCCCGTGAGGGCAGCTTCATTGCCGCCGCTGAGGAGCCAATCATGGCCGACAAATCCCCCCGACAATCCGCCTCCAAGAAATCGGGCAAGTCCATCAAGGAAAAACGCAGCGAGAAGAAGGCGAACGCCGCGCAAAACGCTGCGTCGGAGACAGCGGCCGTCCCCAAAAAGCGCTAGAACCGGTGCCTTTACCGACGCTCGGGGTCCTGGCAACAAGCCGCAAACCGGACGAGCGCCGGTTGCCCATCCATCCGGCGCATCTGGACCGCATCGACGCGGAACTGCGGGGGCGCATCATTCTGGAGCATGGCTACGGCGAACGCTTCGGACTCTCTGACGTCCAACTGGAGCCACAGGTGGGGCGCATGACCTCACGCGAGGAACTCCTGGCTGCCGCCGACGTGGTGCTGCTGCCCAAACCACAGCCTGAAGATCTGGCGGAACTGCGCGATGGCCAGGTCCTCTGGGGCTGGCCGCACTGCGTTCAGGACCGGGCGATTACCCAGCTTGCCGTGGACAAACGGCTGACCCTGATCGCCTTCGAGGCGATGAACCACTGGGCCTCCGACGGCGGATTCGGCCTCCACGTCTTCCACAAGAACAACGAACTGGCCGGCTACTGTTCGGTACTGCACGCCTTGGAGCTGATAGGGTCCACCGGCGACTACGGCCGCCGGCTCAGCGCCGTCGTCATCGGTTTCGGCGCCACCGCCCGCGGCGCCGTCACGGCTCTGAACGCCCACGGCATCCACGATGTCCAGGTCCTCACTAACCGCGGAGTCGCCGCCGTGGGCTCACCGATCCACTCCGTGCGCATCACCCAATTCGACCACGACGAAAAGGCACCCTTCCTCAGCCACGTGATCACAGACCGCGGACGCGTCCCGCTGGCGCCGTTCCTCGCCGAGAGCGATATTGTGGTCAACTGCACCCTGCAGGACCCCAATGCCCCGCTGACCTACCTCAACAAGGCGGATCTGGACGCGTTCCGGCCCGGCAGCCTCATTGTCGATGTGTCCTGCGACGAAGGCATGGCCTTCAGCTGGGCCACGATGACCACCTTCCAGCAGCCCATGTTCGATGTCGGAGACCACATCCACTACTACGCCGTCGACCACACTCCGTCGTACCTCTGGAATTCGGCCAGCTGGGAGATCAGCGAGGCCCTGATACCGTTCCTCCGCCCGGTCATGGCGGGACCGGCTGGCTGGGACGCCGATGAAACCATCCGCAGGGCGATCGAAATCCGCGACGGCGTCATTACCAACCCCGCCATCCTGGCCTTCCAGCACCGTTCGGAGAAGTACCCGCACCTGATGGAATAACGGCGCCCCGTCGGTCGAGTTGAGTGCGTGAACTGCCGTACCTGCGAATGCGGATCTGCGCCCATTTTCGGAGGATGGAAACTTTTTCGTCATGCGAAAAAACTTATTCAAAAAGGTCTAGCGCGGCTCACCAACTACTGTTACGCTCGTCACAAGCCAAAGGCGGGCGCCCGGCAAGGGTGGCTATCTACCAGGCGAAACTGCAAAATCAATCACCATTGCAGCAGCCTGGTCTGCCGATCCATCATTGCGTGGCATGCCCGCGCATGGCGAGGGACTGCTGCCCGATCTGGGAGTCTCAAAATGGCAATTCCCACCCGGACCCGCCAGGGCCAAAAGAGGACATCAGCCACACCCACCGCCGGCA
>DATIMB010000429.1:0-3565 GCA_035475875.1 Micrococcaceae bacterium | reverse complement strand
GATGAATTCGTGCACCACGCACAGGTTCCCCCGCAGCTGCTGGTCGCCTTCCATCCAGCTGGCCGCGGCCCAGCCGTGCAGGGCCGGCACGTCCCGGCAGCCGGCCTGGGAGAGCGACGTGCCTATCTCCACATCGGGGTTAGTGCCGGCGGCCAGCACGCGGAAAAACTTCACGATGACGCCGAGCCCGCCCACAGGCACCACCACAGAGGTATTGGACTGTTCGGCGCTGAGCACCCGGGGCCGAATGGTGGTCCCCTGTCCCCAGGCCTCGCGGAGGGCAGCGCTGCTGCCGGCGCTGGCAGCCGCCTCCGGCATCGGAGCGCCTCCGGTCAGGAAATCCAGCCAGGCCGCCATGAAGCCGGGGTCGTGCGGGGCGTCGTAGATCCAGCACCGGCCGAGGTCCGGGTGCTCGCCCTCGCCCAGCAAGGCGTTGGCGGCGTCCTCCAGCGGCTTTGTCCTGAAGCTGAGCGGAACCTGTAGGATTTCCACCCGGTCGCCCGATTCCAGCCTGATGAAGTGGACCTCCAGGGAGAGCCCGTCCTCTGCGGGCCGGGCCGGCAGCAGCAGGGAACCCGCCGGCTCCAGCCGCACCGAACTGCCCTTGGCCGGATACCAGCGCTGGGCCGGAAGCCAGCCTTCGAGCAGATCCCGCAGTGCCGCCGTCGTGCCTGCCATCAGGACCGTCCCGCGATCGGGATGATCGGCATCGCCTGGGTCACCGGGGAGGTCGGATTGGACTCCGGGTTGCGGGCCCGCAGCCAGAAGAAGTCGTAACTGCCCAGGGTCAGGGTCAGGATTCCGTCCTCCTGGACGGCCGGGAACGGGGTCCCGCCGAAGACATCCCGCCATCCCCGGCCGGCATAGTCGGACAGCCTCAGCCGGGCGGACGTGGGGTGCTGGGACAGGTTGAAAACGCACAGCAGCGTCTCGGCCTGTTCCTGCTCCGGATTGCCTTCCGGCAGTTCGCGCAGGAAGGCCAGCACGCATTCGGCGCTGGCCTCCACGTTCCGGTAGACGCCCAGCCCGAAGGCTGGGTGGGCCTTGCGCACCGCCAGTACCTGCCGGTTCCAGTGCAGCAGCGAACTGGCGTGCGCTGCCTGCGCTTCCACGTTCACGTGGTTGAAGTGGTACACCAGCGACTGGACCACCGGCAGGTACAGCTTGCCCGGATCGGCGGTGGAAAAGCCGGCGTTGCGGTCCGGGTTCCACTGCATCGGGCTGCGCACCGCGTCGCGGTCCTGCAGCCAGATATTGTCCCCCATGCCGATCTCGTCGCCGTAATACAGGAACGGACTGCCCGGCAGCGAGAGCAGCAGTGCGTTGATCATCTCGATCTCGGCCCGGGAGTTGTCCAGCAGAGGTGCCAGCCGCCGTCGTATGCCGATGTTCGCGCGCATCCGCGAGTCAGGCGCATACCAGCCCAGCATCGCCTCGCGCTCGGCCGCGGTCACCATCTCCAGGGTCAGCTCGTCGTGGTTGCGCAGGAAGGTTCCCCACTGCGCGCCGACGGGGATGTCAGGGGTTTCCTTCATGGTTTCGATGATGGGCGCCGCCTTCTGGTCCCGCAGCGCATAATAGAGCCGGGGCATGATGGGGAAGTGGAAGGCCATGTGGCACTCCGGGGCCTCCTCGGTGCCGAAGTATTCCACCACCTCCTCGGGCGGCTGGTTGGCCTCGGCAATGATGACCCGGCCCGGGTAGAGCGAGTCCACCATGGCGCGCAGGTCCCGCAGGAACCCGTGCGTGGCCGGCAGGTTTTCGCAGTTGGTGCCCTCCTCTTCGAAGAGGTACGGGATGGCGTCCGCGCGGAACCCGTCAATGCCCTGGTCCAGCCAGAACTTCACCACGTCGAAGATGGCCTCGATCACCTTCGGGTTTTCAAAGTTCAGGTCCGGCTGATGGCTGAAGAACCGGTGCCAGAAGAACTGCCGGCGGATCGGGTCGAAGGTCCAGTTGGACTCCTCGGTGTCCACGAAGATGATGCGGGCGTCCTGGTACTTCTCGTCCGTGTCGCTCCAGACGTAGAAGTCCCCGTACGGGCCTTCCGGGTCCTCCCGGGAGGCCAGGAACCAGGGGTGCTGGTCCGAGGTGTGGTTCAGCGGCAGGTCAATGATCACCCGGACACCGCGCGCGTGTGCCTCCGCCACCAGCCGCTTGAAATCGCCGATGGTGCCGAATTCGTCCAGCACCGAGTAGTAGTCCCGGATGTCGTAGCCGCCGTCGCGCAGCGGGGAATCGAAGAACGGCGGCAGCCAGAGGCAGTCCACGCCCAGCCACTGCAGGTAGTCCAGCCGCTCGATCAGCCCGGAGAAATCGCCCGAGCCGTCCCCGTTGGCGTCCGCGAAGCCGCGCACCAGCACCTCATAGAACACCGCCTTGCGGTACCAGTGCGGATCGTGCTGGAGGCCCGGGGCGTTGAGATTGAACTGCGGTGCGGTGCTGTGCGATGGGAAGGTGGCCAACGGTTATCTCCTCACGTGCAGAATATGGGCTGGTTCGGTATGGGCGTCGAGCCGGAAGTAGTTCTCACTCCCCCAGTTCCAGCTGGCGCCGGTGATCAGCTCGTCCACGGTGAAGGTGCCGTCCGGGTTCAAACCGTCCAGGCCCAGCGCGGCAAGGTCCAGGTAGACACTGCCCTCCCGGAGGCTGTGCGGATCCAGATTGACGACGACGATGACGGTGTCTTTGCGCGCCTGGCCCGCCTGGGCTGCATCCAGGTTCTTGTGCTTGCTGAAGGCCACGGTGGCCGGGTCCGAGGTGGCATGCACGGTCAGGTTCTGCAGGTCCAGCAGCGCGGGATGCTCCCGCCGGATCCGGTTCAGCATGGTCAGGTAGGGGGCCAGCGAGCGCCCCGCAGCCTCCGCTCCGGCAAAGTCCCGGGGCCGGTACTGGAACTTTTCGTTGTCGATATACTCCTCCGCGCCGGGGCGGGCGACGTGCTCAAAGAGCTCATAACCGCTGTACACCCCCCACAGCGGACTGGCCATCGAGGCCAGCACGGCCCGGATCTTGAACGCGGCCGGGCCTCCGTACTGCAGGTATTCGGTGAGGATGTCCGGGGTGTTGACGAAGAAATTCGGCCGGAAGTAGGCGGCCGTCTGCCGGCTGACCTCGGTGAAATACTCCTCGATCTCCTGCCGTGTGTTGCGCCAGGTGAAGTAACTGTAGGACTGCTGGAAGCCGGCGCGGCCCAGCGCATGCATCATGGCCGGACGGGTGAAGGCCTCGGCCAGGAAAACCACCCCCGGATCCGCCTCGTTTACCTTCCCGATCAGCCATTCCCAGAACCAGACCGGCTTGGTATGCGGGTTGTCCACCCGGAACTGGCGCACTCCGTGGCCGATCCAGAGCTGGACAATCCGCAGGATCTCGCGCGACAGCCCCTCCGGGTCGTTGTCGAAGTTCAGCGGATAGATGTCCTGGTATTTCTTCGGCGGGTTTTCCGCATAGGCGATGCTGCCGTCCACCCGGCTGGTGAACCATTCCGGGTGCTCGCGGGCCCACGGATGGTCGGGGGCGCACTGCAGGGCCAGATCCAGTGCCACTTCCAGGCCCAGTTCCC
>DATIMB010000428.1:0-1644 GCA_035475875.1 Micrococcaceae bacterium | reverse complement strand
CCGTCGTCGACCCCAAATCCGGACTGGAGGTACTCAGCCGCACCCCGCTGAAGGGCCTGCGCAAAACGGTCGCCGCCAACCTGAGCCGCAGCCGCTCCGAGATCCCGGAGGCAACGGTCTGGGTGGATGTGGACGCAACCGAGCTGGTGCAGATGCGCCAGCAGCTCAAGAAGGCCGAGCCATCCGGTAGGGCGGGCAGCACACCAGGTCTGCTGGCGTTCATTGCCCGCTTCGTCACCGCCGGCCTGCAGAAATTCCCCGAGCTGAACACCCGGGTCGAGGGCACGGACGAGGGCACCGATATTGTGGCCTTCGATGGGGTGAACCTGGGCTTCGCAGCGCAGACCGACCGCGGGCTGATGGTGCCCGCCGTCCGGCACGCGGAGAAGCTCAGCGCGCGCCAGCTGGATGCGGAAATCCGCCGGCTCACCGCCGTCGCCCGCGACGGTAAGGCCAGCCCGGCCGAGCTCACCAGTGGAACCTTCACGCTGAACAACTACGGTGTGTTCGGCGTCGACGGCTCGGCCGCGATCATCAACTATCCCGAGGTGGCGATCCTGGGGGTGGGCCGCATCATCGACAAGCCGTGGGTGGTGGACGGCCAGCTGGCGGTGCGCAAGGTCACCGAGCTCACCCTGGTCTTTGACCACCGGGTCTGCGACGGCGGCACGGCCGGGGGCTTCCTGCGCTTTGTTGCGGACGCGATGGAGAATCCGGGCTCACTGCTGGCCGACCTGTAGCCGGACCGGCTGCCAAAGGTGGCGCGTTTGACGTGACAGTCGGGGCGGGCAGGGCAGAATGGAGTGATAAAGCACACATGCGACGGGAAAATGTGGCGGCGCAGGCGAAGGAAGTTGGGGAAAGTTAATGTCACAATGGCGCGAAGTCGGGGTCGGCAACTACGTTTTGGGCACGGCCGGGGCGGCGCTGAACACCGGCCTGGTCGTGGGTACCGAACGTGCACTGGTGATCGACACCGGATGCGGACCCGAGCAGGCCGGGGAGATCCTGGCCGCGGTCCGGGAGCTGACGGACCTGCCGCTGGTGGTGGTCAATACGCATGCCCACTTTGACCACTTCTTTGGCAATGCCGTTTTTGCCGAGGCAGGGGTCACGGAGTTCTGGGCGCACCAGAATGCCGCCCGGGAAATTGCCGAATTCGGTGAGGAACAACGCCAGCTGCTGGGTTCAGCCGAGCCGGAGATGGCGGCCGGGGCCGGGCACAACACGCAGATCGTTCCGCCGAACGCCGTGGTGCGGGACCAACCGGTGATCATCGACCTGGGCGGTACCACCGCCACGCTCTTCTACCTGGGCCGGGGCCATACCGACGGGGACCTGCTGGTAGGTACGAACACCACGCTCTTCTCCGGTGACCTGGTGGAGCAGGGTGCGCACCCGTCGTTCGAGGATTCCTTCCCTGCCGAGTGGGCCAACTCGCTGCGCCAACTCTCCGCACTGCGGCACCGCTACGAGTTCCTGGTCCCCGGGCACGGGCAGCCAGTCAACGACGAGTTTGTGCGGACCATGGCCAACACCATGACGACGGCGGTGCGGCAGGCGCAGCAGGCCACGCGGGAGATGCCCGACGACGCCACCAAGGCCATCCCGATCCTGCCCTACGGGCCGGAACAGTCACGCTGG
>DATIMB010000427.1:0-2991 GCA_035475875.1 Micrococcaceae bacterium | reverse complement strand
CGACGGCTGGCATCATGCCGCAACACCCGCCCGCGTATGTAGATGCCGGGCGTGTCGGGATCAGCCACCAAAATGCTGTTACGCCCACCTACCCGCCCATACTCATCCCAAATGTGCCGACGTCCCGGGGCGGCCAGGCTTGGTCCCATACGTCAGACCAGCCGGGACCTGACGAGGTCGCTGACGGCCTTGCCGTCGAATCGGCCGCCCACCTTCGCGGTAACGGCCTTCATCACGGCGCCCATCTGGCGCATACCAAGTTCCTGCCCTTCGGCCCGCAGGGCTGCGATCTCCTCGTCAACGATGGCTTCCACCTCGGGCCGGCTCAGGGGCTTGGGCAGATAGGCCTCGATGACCTCCGCCTCGGCGATCTCGGCGGCAGCCCGGTCGGATTCGCCGGCCTCGGTGTAGATGCCGGCGGTATCACGCCGCTTGGCCGCTTCCTTCTGCAGCAGGGCTGTGACCTGGGCATCGTCCAGTTCGACAGGTGTCTTGCCCGATTTCTCTCGGGTGGATATTTCGCCCAGGACGTTCCGGACGGTGTTGAGCGCCACCTTGTTTCCGCCCTTCATATGGGTGATGACGTCCTGATGCAGACGCGCTTTCAAGGTGCTCATGGCTTCCTCATTCGATCGGCGCTCTTCCATGGGGCGAAGATAGACCCATCTGTGGCAGTCGACAAGGTCAGCATGGTCCTGCTGGCACTGGTTCCTGGTACCCATCGACTCCATAGGGGTCGGGGTACCGATCCGACCGTGGCTCATACGGCAGCCCCATCCTCCCGGTCCGCCGCCCGGGTTTCCGGACTGCTGCGTCCGGTCCACGTCTTGATTGTGGTCCAGCCGACGGCGGTCAGCGGGACTGCCAGCAGGGCACCGATCAGGCCGGCCAGGGTTGTCCCGGCGGCGAGGGCGAGCAGAATGGCCAGACCGTGGATGCTGAGGACCTTGCCCATCAGGAACGGCTGGAGGACGTGGTGCTCCAGTTGGTTGGCGGCAACGATGACGGCCAGGACAACGAGTGCGGGGACGGGGCCGTTGAAGATCAGAGCGACAGCCACGGCCAGGGTTCCGGCGGCTGTGGCCCCGACAATGGGGATAAACCCTCCGATGAAGACAAACACCCCCAAGGGCAAGGCCAGCGGAACCCGGATGATGGCCAGGGCGATGCCCACGATGAGTCCGTCAGTCAGGGCAATCAGGGACGTGCCGCGGACATAGCCGCCCAACACCACAGCGCCGCGGCCGGCAGCTTGATGGGCCTTCTGCCGGTGACCGGCGGGAAGGAAGCCGAACAGGAAGTCCCGGATTTTCTGGCCGTCCTTGAGCATGAAGAACAGGATGACGGCCATCAGGACGGTGCCTGCCGCGATCTCCCCTGTGACGCGGAGCCCGGTGAGGGCTTCGGTGCCGAAGGTGCTGCTTGTGATGAATTTCTGCACGGAGTCGCGGATGGCGGTGATCTGGGCATCGCTGACGGGGAAGGGACCGTTGTTGACCAGGCCATGAAGGCGGTCAATGCCGTCGTCGGCCCTAGCCACCAGGTTTTTGGACTCTGACCGGATGAGCAGGACGATGCCGGTGATGACGGCGCCAAATACCGCCAGGATCGCCACGAAGGATGCCAGGACGGCGAGAGCACGCGGCCAATGGTGTCCGGTGAGCCAGTGCACCAGCGGGCTGATTGCGGCGGCGAGGATCAGTGCAATCAGGACAGGGTTGACGACGAGGGGAACCCGGGTGACCGCCCAGATAACCAGCCACCCCAACGCGATGACGAGCAGCGCCTGCCCGGACCGTATTCCGGCCCGGCCCAGGCTGTCCGCCCAGATGGGCGGCAGCGCGGTGCGGAATTTCGAAGTGCTGGTTGCAGGCTCATTCATCACTTGGCCCCCTTGCAGGTCGGTCCTGCACTACTCTAGGCATGCTCACCAGTCTGGCGGACCCGTCCAGGCGCGAAATTCCAAGACTTCCTGCCGCGGCCTGGCCTCCTTGCGGGACGGACCGAGCGTTGACTGACCAGCACGCCGCCGAGTTTAGGCTGTCCTCGTCCTACGCCGCACGCCTTTGCGCGGCGGCGGAGATTTCATCAACTATTGCCCAGTCGTCCTCGTCGCGCAGCCTGCAACGCGCATAGCGTTCCGCCTGGGCCAGGTCGTTAAACTCCTCAACGCGGATACGGCCGCAATGTCCATCAAAATACGTAACGCGGAACCCGCCCCTGCCCGACTCGGTTTCGGTCCCCGTTGCCTGGATTTCGGTTTGTTCTTTCCTCATATATCCAGTCTGCGACGCCACTTCACCGCCGCCCCGTTACGGCCCCGGCGTGTTGGAAGATCCCGGATTCAGCCGGCTCCCCTTGCAGTCCCCGCCAAAGGACGGCGGTCAAACGCAGGAGTAGTCATAATCCGTTCCACCGGAGACAAACTGTGCCAGCGTGACCTTCCCTCCACCGGTCAGCGGACCGGCAGAACATTTGCTCTTGGCCCCCGTGGCGGACGTCGCCCCCGGGAGCCAGCTCTGCAGCGCATAAAGGTTGCTCCCCGCCGGAACGCTCCCGGCAATGGAGGTCCACTGACTTTGCGGTGCGTAGAGTCCAACGTCGGCGCCTATGCTACGGAAGTACGAGGTCATGCCCTCCAGATCCGCGCGATTGGCGGCCATATCTGTGGACCAGCTGTTGTCCGTCTCCACATCCAGCCACCACAGATAGCTGCCCGGCTGGCTTACTCCCCTGCTGTTGGCATCGTCGTAGGCCTTCGCATAGCCGTACATGTAGGAGCAGGCGGCCCCGTAGGACCCCGCGGTGCAGTCCCCGTACGGGTTGGCGACGGCGGTTCCGCCGTAGGTGTTGCTGCTGGGCCACCACGATCCGGCGGCCCCGGGGTTTCCGGTGTTGACGTAGAGGGCGACCAGCGGCTGGCCGGTCCCGCCCGTCGACGTGCCTGCCCAGGTCAGCTGGGTGCCCAGGCACGGGTTCGTGTTGTTCGCC
>DATIMB010000426.1:0-3313 GCA_035475875.1 Micrococcaceae bacterium | reverse complement strand
CGCGGTCATGAGCCTGCTGGAGGGCCACGCCAATGTCGTGATGGACGCTGTGGACGCCAGCATTGTGCCCACGGTCAAAACCATCCGGCAGCGCTTCAACGCCCGCAGCAAGGACCGCGGCGCGGTGGAGAAGTTCATCCGAAACCTGATGGGCCTGGACGCCAAGATGCGCCAGTACAGCGATGGCGCGCGCTTTGTCCGTGCCGTCGTCGCACGCACCGGCATGACCGGCTTCAACAACGTCTGGACTGCTCAGGACCACCTGCCTACCGAGCAGGAGATCCACAATCCGGACCTGTGGGTCGAACGGATGGGCCTGTAGTTCCATGCCATCCCGCCCGCGTCCCCGGCTGAGCCCCGTCGTCGGCAAGGCCCGGAACCTGCTTGCCGACGCCCTGAGGGTCCCGATCTCCTTTGCCGCCGCCCCGGCCACTGAGGTCGGTGCCCCCGGGCGGGACGTGCCGCTGGTGTTGGTGGCTTGCAGTGGGGGGCCGGATTCGCTGGCCCTGGCAGCGGTGGCGGCCTTCTTTGCCCGGCGCGGCCAGCTGCGGGTGGGTGCCGTGGTGGTGGACCACCAACTGCAGGAGGGCAGCACCCAGGTGGCCGTGGACACGGTGGAGGTGCTGCGCGGCCTGGGCCTGGCCCCGGTGGAAATCGCCACCGCCAATGTCTTCCATGAGGGCGTCGGACCGGAGGCGGCGGCGCGGTACGCGCGCTACGTCGCACTGGACGAGGTCGCGGCCAGGCTTGGCGCGGAAACCGTTCTGCTGGGACACACGCTGGACGATCAGGCGGAGTCCGTGCTGCTGGGGCTGGCGCGCGGTTCCGGTACCCGCTCGCTGGCGGGCATGCCGGTGCGCCGCGGCATTTAT
Organism: Micrococcaceae bacterium; assembly: GCA_035475875.1. GTDB lineage: Bacteria > Actinomycetota > Actinomycetes > Actinomycetales > Micrococcaceae > Arthrobacter_M. Next base: position 2,441 of record DATIMB010000426.1, on the reverse strand, counting down.
GTCCGTCCGTTCCTGGGCCTGCGGCGCGCCGAAACCGTGGCCATCTGCTCGGCCGAGGGCCTTCAACCCTGGCACGACCCGACCAACGCTGACCCGGTGTTCACCCGGTCCCGGGTGCGGACCAAGGTGCTGCCCTTCCTGGAAGAGGAGCTCGGACCCGGCATCGCGCAGTCGCTGTACCGTTCGGCCAGGATCCTGGGCCAGGACGCCGACTATCTGGACCAGCTCGCGGCCGCGGAGTACCGGCGCCTGGCGGAGGTCATCCCCGGTGGGGACCATCCTGCCGAAATCCGCCTGCCGGAACAGGAACTGCGGGCGCTCCCGCCGTCCCTGCGCCAGCGCGTGCTGGCGCTCGCCGTCGTCGCCCTGGACGGTGCCCAGCCCAGCTTCGAGCGCCTGCTGGCAGCCGAATCGCTGCTGGCGCGGCGCGGTTCGGCCGGTCCGGTGCAGCTGGCCGGCAAGGTGGAGGCCTACCGGCAGCCCCGCAGCGCAGCACTAGGCAGAGTGCACAGCAGCCAGAGCGGTCGGCAGGAGCGCTCCGGCTATGGGAAGCTTGTGTTTAAGCGCAGTCTCTAGGCACTATGTTCATTCCGGACCCGACTCCGGAGCTGCGGCGGAGCCAGTACCGCCAGCTGCGATATTGATAGCCCTTCGACACCGGGAGCATTTGGTGGATTCACAAGACGTCCAGGCGGATCTCAAACACGTTCTGTACAGCAAGGAACAGATCCAGTCCCGGATCACGGAACTCGCTGCGCAGATCGACGCCGACTACGAGGGCCGGGACCTGCTGGTGGTGGGCGTCCTTAAGGGAGCCGTGATGGTGATGGCGGACCTGTCCCGGGCGCTGCACAGCCACGTCACGATGGACTGGATGGCTGTCTCCTCCTACGGCTCCGGAACGCAGTCCTCTGGGGTGGTGCGGATCCTCAAGGACCTGGAGACGGATCTGATGGGCAAACACGTGCTGATCGTCGAGGACATCATCGATTCCGGCCTGACGCTGTCCTGGCTGAGGGCGAACCTGATTTCCCGCGGCCCGGCGACAGTGGAGATCTGCACGCTGCTGCGCAAGCCGGACGCGGCGAAGGTGCAGATCGATGTGAAGTACGTCGGTTATGAGATCCCGAACGAGTTCGTGGTGGGCTACGGCCTGGACTTTGCGGAAAAGTACCGCAACCTGGACTTCATCGGCACGCTGGCGCCGCACGTTTACGAATAGTCCCGGTAGGGACCGACAGCAAAATATTGGTGTTTGCGCTGTGAGGGAACTATTGCCGCCGGTTATGCGTGAAAGTTTGCGGACGGTGTATAGCTAGTACGGTGGACGTGCAGTTGTGTCCAAAATCTGTGAATTATTTGCTGTTTTGATCGGGAGGGACGAGGCCTGGCCTCGAGCACATGAACTTCAAGAATATCTTCAAGGGTCCAATCATTTGGATCATTGTGGTGGTGGCGCTGCTCCTGATCGCCTTCAGTACCCTGACCGGCGGTGGCTCGTCCAGGATCAACACCAAAGACGGACTGGACCTGCTGAGCAAGAACCAGGTGGTCTCCGCCAAGATCTTCAACGGCGAAGACCGGGTGGACATGGTCCTCAAGAACGATTACACCGCCCCGGACGGCACCAAGGCCGGCAAGAATGTGCAGTTCTACTTCGTCGACGCCCGCGGCCCGGCCGTGGTGCAGGCCATCGACAACGCCAACCTGCAGTCCTTCGATGACCAGCCGGTGCAGAACAGTTTCTGGTCCAGCATCCTGAGCCTGATTGTGCCCGTGGTGGTACTGGGCGGAATCTTCTGGTTCCTGCTCTCCCGGATGCAGGGCGGCGGGTCCAAGGTGATGCAGTTCGGCAAGTCCAAGGCCAAGCTGATCACCAAGGACCACCCGCAGGTCACCTTCGTCGATGTCGCCGGCGCGGACGAGGCGGTGGAGGAACTGCACGAAATCAAGGAGTTCCTGCAGGATCCGGGCAAGTTCCAGGCCGTCGGTGCCAAGATCCCCAAGGGCGTACTGCTCTACGGCCCTCCCGGCACCGGTAAAACCCTGCTGGCCCGCGCCGTCGCCGGGGAAGCAGGAGTGCCCTTCTACTCCATCTCCGGCTCCGACTTCGTGGAGATGTTCGTCGGTGTCGGCGCCTCCCGTGTCCGCGACCTGTTTGAGCAGGCCAAGGCCAACTCCCCGGCCATCATCTTCGTCGACGAGATCGACGCCGTCGGACGCCACCGCGGTGCCGGCATCGGCGGCGGCAACGACGAGCGTGAGCAGACCCTGAACCAGCTCCTCGTGGAGATGGACGGCTTCGACGTCAAGACCAACGTGATCCTGATCGCGGCCACCAACCGGCCCGACGTGCTGGACCCGGCGCTGCTGCGCCCGGGCCGCTTCGACCGCCAGATCCCGGTGGAAGCCCCGGACCGGGTGGGCCGCGAGCAGATCCT
>DATIMB010000425.1:0-3569 GCA_035475875.1 Micrococcaceae bacterium | reverse complement strand
ACCCACAAGCCGGACTCCGCCACGGAGCTGGTGCCGGAGGAGGCTGACCCAACCGTCTCCCTGCGCCGCCGCCGTATTCTGGGCGGCATCATCGGCGCCGTCGTCCTGGTCGTTGTTGTGCTGGGCCTGGTCCTCGGCTATGCCTGGACGCAGACCCGGTACTACGTCGGCGAATCCAACGGCCATGTCGCGGTCTTCGCCGGCGTGTCCCAGTCGCTGGGACCCGTCCAGCTCTCCCACCTGTACCGGGAAACCGATGTGAGGGTCTCCTCGCTGCCGGAATTCTCCCAGCAGCGGGTGCAGCAGACGGTTCCGGCCGCCGGATTGGCCGACGCGGAGCAGATCATCAACGACCTGCAGCTGGGCACCCAGGAGCATCCCTGCCCGCCCGCGCCCTCCCCGTCCGCCACCAGAACACCGACCGCCAGTCCGGCAGCCAGCGCCTCCGCCTCCCCGGCTGGCGCGAGCCCGTCGCCGTCGTCGTCATCCAAGGCCACTGCCGGCGGAACCTCCGCACCCACGTCTTCACCCACACCCTCGTCCTGCACAGGAGGTGGCCAGTGACCCAGGCACCGACCGTGGCCAAGCCACGCCGCACCGTGGAACTCTTCCTGCTGACCCTGGCCCTGGGGCTGGGTATCTTCGCCAACGCGCTGGTCAATATCAACCTCAACCGTCCCTTTGACTCGGATTTCTACTCCCAGGCCGCCGTGCTGGTGGTGCTGGCCCTCGCCGTGCACGTCTCGCTGCGTTTTAAGGCAAAATATGCTGATCCGGTCATACTTCCGGTCGTAGTTGCCCTCAACGGCATAGGTCTGGCGATGATCCACCGGTTGGACATCGCCACCGGCGACAACGCCGCCTCCCGGCAGTGGCTGTGGACGGGGCTGGCGGTGGCGGCGGCCGTCGCGGTGCTCTGGTTCCTGCGCGGCCATCGCGTGCTGCGCCGGTTCACTTACATTTCGCTGATTGTCAGCGTTGTCCTGCTCATCCTCCCGCTGGTGCCCGGGATCAGTGCCGGAGATGTGAACGGCGCCAGCGTCTGGATCCGGCTGGGCGGCAGCACGTTCCAGCCCGGTGAGATCGCCAAGATCACCCTTGCCATCTTCTTTGCAGGGTACCTGTCCTCCAACCGGGACCTGATCCTGCTCGCCGGCAAGAAGATGGGCCCGCTCCAGCTGCCCCGGGCCCGGGATCTGGGCCCGATGATTGTGGCCTGGCTGGCCAGCGTCGGCGTGCTGGTCTTCCAGCACGACCTCGGCACCTCGGTGCTGTTCTTCGGCCTTTTCATGAGCATGATCTACGTGGCCACCAGCCGGGCCAGCTGGGTCGTCATCGGCCTGGTGCTGATGGCCGTTGGCGGTTTCCTTGCCGTGAAGATCTTCCCGCACGTATCGGCGCGCATCGATGTCTGGGCCAACGCGTTCAGCCCGGAGGTGATCAGCAATGGCGGCTACCAGGTGGTGCAGGGGCTGTTCGGGATGGCCAACGGCGGGCTGGTCGGCACCGGACTGGGTAAGGGCCGTCCGGATATGGTCCCGCTGGCAAACAGCGACATGATCATCGCCTCTCTGGGCGAGGAATTGGGCATGATCGGCCTGTTCGCCGTCGTCATGCTCTACCTGCTGCTGATCACCCGCGGCTTCCGCGCCGCACTGGGCACCCGGGACGCATTCGGCAAACTGCTGGCCTGCGGCCTGTCCTTCGCGGTAGGCCTGCAGTGCTTCATCGTCATCGGCGGCGTCACCAGGCTGATTCCGCTGACCGGCCTGACCACGCCGTTCATGGCCGCCGGCGGTTCCTCGCTGCTGGCCAACTGGATCATCGTCGCCTTGCTCCTGCTGATCTCCGACGCGGCCCGGCGGCCGATCTCCACCTCCGCGGTGGCTGCCGACGACGGCCCGGAGGACCAGGGGCGTCAGGGAAAGCGCAATAGGGACCGGGCCGGCATAGCCGGCGACACAGCTATCCAGGCGGTGGAAACGAAGTGAACCAGGCCATCCGAAGCTCCTGGGTTGTTGCCATTGCACTCTTCGCGCTGGTTTTCGGCTCCATCACCTACGTGCAGTTCTTTGCCGTCGATGACCTGAAGAGCAATGCCAACAACAACCGTTCGCTGATCCAGGAGTTCTGCAATGACCGCGGATCAATCCTGGTGGGCGGACAGGCGATAGCCCAGTCGGTACCCACCAATGACACCTGCAAGTACCAGCGCCAGTACGTGCAGCCGGAACTCTATGCCGGGCTGACGGGTTTCTTCACCCAGTTCTCCGGTGCCTCCGGGATCGAAGCGGCCGAGGGACCGCAGCTCTCCGGGACCTCCCCGGATGCGTTCTACGACAAGATCATGCAGACCCTTTCCGGATCCCAGCCCAACGGCCGGTCGGTGGAACTGACCATCGATCCGAAAATCCAGCAGATGGCCTACGACATGATTCCGGACGGCGAGCCGGGCTCCATCGTGGTGATGAACCCGAAGACCGGAGCCATCATCGCCATGGTCTCCAAACCCTCCTACGACACCAACCTGCTGGCCGGCCACGACCGGGCCCAGGTGCAGGCCAATTTCAACCAGCTGGTCAATATCCCCGGCATCGACATGTATGGCTCCAAGGCCTACAAGGGGCTGTACGCCCCCGGATCCGTCTTCAAGCTGGTGGACACGGCCGCGGCGTTGGCGTCGGGCAAATACAATAAGGACAGTGTCCTGCAGAACCCGCCCACCCTCAGCTTCCCCGGAACCGATGTGCTGTTGCCCAACTATGCCGGCGGCGGCTGCGGAGCCCGGACCCAGGCGGATTTTGCCTTCGTGCTGGAACAGTCCTGCAACACCCCGTTTGCCCAGATAGCACTGGACCTGGGCCAGGATGCCATCACCCAACAGGCCAAAAAGTTCGGCTTCAATGATGGCAGCCTGAAGATTCCCGACAACGTCACGGCCAGCCAGTTTCCCGGCAGCAAGGGGAACCTGGGCCCGGCGGAACTGGCCCGCAGCGCCATCGGCCAGCAGGATGTGAAAGCCACTCCGCTGCAGATCGCCATGATGACCGCAGCGATTGCGAACGGAGGGCAGCAGATGAAGCCCACCCTGATCAAAGACATCCGTACGCCGGACCTCAAACCAGTGGAAGAGCTCCAGCCGGAGATGCTGCGCCAGTCCACCACGCCGGACATCGCGGCGCAAATGACGCAGTGGATGACCGACGTGGTTAATATCGGCATCGCACATGCCGCCGCGGTGCCCGGCGTGCAGGTGGCGGGCAAGACCGGAACGGCCGAGGGCAATACGGCGGACCCGAACAGTAAGAACAATGCGTGGTTCACCGGGTTTGCCCCGGCGAACGATCCCCAGGTGGTGGTCTCGATCGTCATGCCCAACGTGGACATCGCGACCGGAGCCAAATTGACCAGTCCCAATGCAAGCAAACTTTTCAAGGCGGTGTTGAACCAGTGAGGCCTACTTCGGGTATCACCTTAGGCGGCAGATACAAGCTCACTTCACGCATTGCCATCGGCGGCATGGGTGAAGTGTGGCGGGCCCAGGACCAGGTCCTTGGCCGGATTGTCGC
>DATIMB010000424.1:0-2627 GCA_035475875.1 Micrococcaceae bacterium | reverse complement strand
GGCGGGAGTCGCTGCCATCCAGGTGCCGACGCTGCTGCTGGCAGGCTCGGAAGACCGGCCCCGGCTGGCGGATTCCCGCAGGGCTGCGGAGCTGATGCCGACGGCGGAACTGGTGGTGCTGCCTGGACGCGACCACGGGTCAACGCTGTACCCGCCTGCCGAGGTGCTGGCCGCCGTCGTCCCTTTCCTGGCGCGGCATGCACACGCTCCCGCGACACAAGCGCGCCGCGGTTCCGCCGCAACTTAGGCGCTGTCCCGAGCCTGTACGCCGAGGGCACCGAGCACTGCGGGAAGGATCACCTTGGCTGCTCGACGGTAGCCCAGGCTGGAGGGGTGGAAGCGGTCGGCGGCAAACATGTCCTCCGGACAGGCCCGGAAGAGGGGGCCCAGGGTGTCGCCGAGCGAGACCGAGTAGGCGCCGGCTGCTCGTGCTGTCCTGGCCTGCGCCGCGGCCATCCGGCGTGAGGCGCTCTGGCCCACGGTGCGCAGTGGCTGCGGAACGGTGCGTAGTACGCCCAGATCGGGACAGGTCGCCACCACCACTTCGGCTCCCATCGAGCGCAGCCGCACGATGGCCGCACCCAGGTCTGCAGCGGAGCGAGCGGTGCGGACGCGGTGCGTGACGTCATTGCCGCCTACGGCGATCACGGCAATATCCGGCTTGTAGCCCAGCGGTAGTGAGTCCAGCTGTGCGTCAAGCATGCTGGCCTCACTGCCGACGACGGCGGCGGTCCGCAGCCGCACCGACCTGCCGGTTTCGTCGGCCAGGCCCTTGGCCAACCGGGCACCCAGAGTGTGCTTTGGCTTGTCGGCACCCAAACCGGCGGCGATGGAGTCGCCGACCATCAGCAGCCGAAGCGGATGGCCCAACTTGCGGCGGTAGGTCCGGTCCGCGAAGGGTGCTTCGTCGCCAAGCGGCTGCAGGATGGACCGCCGCGCGATTCCGCCCTGCACCCGGAACAGCAGGGCCGCCGCCGCACCCGCGCCCGCCAGCGCCGCCACGCTGAGTGCGAGCCAGGCGATCAGCCGGCGCAGCAGATCCGCCAGCACCGACCCGCCTGCCGGAAGTGCTCCGGCCGGCCCTTGCGTCCGCGGCGTCTGCCACGGCACGGGGTGCGGGTGGGTGTCCACGGGGACAGTGTAGGACGGTGTCCGTTATTCGAACAGGATGACCCGGGCGGGGCCTGCGCTGGGCTGCGGGCGGCAAGGTAGCGGGGCATGGGCGGCCAGTTCCCAGGGCAACCGTCACATTGGTCATGGTTCCCCGCGCCCGGCTGCCGCCGTTGCCCCAAACGCGGTGCCAGCGGGTAACGTTTTATCCATGGCTTCCTCTGACATTCGCAATTACCCCTTTGGGACGTTGGTGACCGCGATGGTTACCCCGTTCACCGCCGACGGCGCGGTGGACTTTGAGCAGACTGCGAAGCTGGCCAACAAGTTGGTCGACGACGGGTGCGACGGGCTGGTCATCTCCGGCACCACGGGAGAGACGTCCACGCTGGAAGACGACGAAAAAGAGGACCTGTTCCGCGCCGTCGTCGAGGTAGTTGGCGGACGCGCGAAGGTAATCGCCGGCTCCGGCAGCAACCACACCTCGCATTCGGTGGAAATGTCCAAGCGGGCCGAAAAGGCCGGCGTGGACGGGCTGCTGGCGGTCACGCCGTACTACAACAAGCCCAGCCAGGCAGGTGTGCAGGCACATATAGAGGCGATCGCGGACTCCACCGAGCTGCCCGTGATGATCTACGACATCCCCGGCCGCGCCGGCATCCCGATCACGGCCGAAACGCTGATCCGGCTGGCCGACCACCCCCGTATCCGGGCGCTCAAGGACGCCAAGGCGGACTTTGCCGCCACCACCCGGGTGCTGGCCAATACGGATCTGGACGTGTACGCGGGCGACGACGGCCTGACCCTGCCGTGGATGGCTGCCGGTGCCGTGGGCCTGGTCAGCGTCTCCGCCCATGTGGCCACGAAGCAGTTCCGCGCGCTGGTCGATGCCGCGCTGGCGGGCGACTTCGCCACCGCGCGGAAAATCCATTTTGAACTGGACCCGGTGGTCCGTGCCGTGATGACCCACATCCAGGGTGCCGTCTCGGCCAAGCAGATCCTTAAGTGGCAGGGTGTCCTGCCCAACTCGGTGGTCCGGCTTCCCCTGGTGGAACCGGGCGAGGCCGAGCTAGCCGTCATCAAGGCCGACCTTGCGGAAGCCGGAATGGAATTCTAACCATGACCCAAACGACCCTTCCAGGCGTGCGCACACCACCGCAGCTGAAGAATGACACGCTCCGGATTGTGCCGCTGGGGGGTATTGGCGAAATCGGACGCAATATGACGGTGTTCGAGGTTGGCGGCAAGCTGCTGATTGTGGACTGCGGCGTGCTCTTTCCGGAAGAAACCCAACCGGGTGTGGACCTGATCCTGCCGGATTTCTCCTATATTGAAAACCGGCTTGAGGACGTCGTCGCCGTCGTGCTGACGCATGGGCACGAGGACCACATCGGCGCCGTGCCATACCTGCTGCGGCTGCGCGAGGACATCCCGCTGGTCGGCTCGCAGCTCACCCTGGCCCTGATCGAAGCGAAGCTGCAGGAGCACCGGATCAAGCCGTGGTCGCTGACCGTGGC
>DATIMB010000423.1:0-2063 GCA_035475875.1 Micrococcaceae bacterium | reverse complement strand
AAAATCCCGGTGCCCTGGAAGCGCAGAGGACCCTGGTCAATGAACTCGGTGGCAGCTACCGCACCGTGGTGGGGGACGACCCGGCCCGGGCGCTGATCGAATTCTGCCGCAGCGTGGACGCCACCCAGCTGGTCCTCGGGGCCTCCCGCCACCGCACCTTGCCCCGGATCGGTGCCGGTACGGGATCCAAGGCCGTCCGGGGTTCGTCCGGTATTGACGTCCATCTGGTTCCCCATCCGTTGGGCAGCCGAGGTCCGGTTCCGGCGCCCCGGAACGGTCTGGGTCGGCGCCGGCTCATTGTCGGGTTTGTGCTGGCCCTGCTGCTGCCACCGCTGGTGCAGCTTGCGCTCGGCATTGATCCTGCCCTGAGCCTGACCACGGCTGCCCTCGTCCAGCTCACCGGAGCGGTGCTGGTGGCGCTGATTGGAGGTTTGTGGCCGGGCCTGCTGGCGGCGGTGTCCGGCAGCCTGCTGCTGAATTTCTTCATGACCGAACCTGTCGGAACGTTGGCGGTCAAGGACCCTCAGACCGTGGTGGCGCTGCTCGTTTTCGTCAGCGTCGCCGCCACGGTTGCCGTCGTCGTCGACCTCTCTGCCCGCCGGTCCAAGGAGGCGGCGCGGGCCCGGGCCGAGGCCGCAACCCTGAGCGAACTGACCGAGGATGCTATCGCCTCCGACGACGCCGTGCCCAGCCTGATTGAGCGGGCTAGGGAAACCTTCCAGATGCGCAACGTGGCGTTGTTCCGCCGGGGGACGGGTGACGGGGAAGGGGCCGGCCAAGGCGGCACGGACGGTGAGGTTGCTCACGGGGACGGCGACGGCGGCTACGGCGGCAGTGAGGCCGGCCCTGGGGACCGCGGCGGCGACGGCGGCCACGGGGAACGACGACGGCGGGACGCCTCAGCATGGCGCGTGGCGGCAAGCGCCGGCCAGGGGCCTCCGGCCACGCCCGCGGAAGGGGACAATATTGAGGAGGTGGACCCGGATACGGTGCTGGTCCTCTCCGGGCGGCCGCTGCCGGCCGGCGACCTGCGCCTGGTGGCGGCGTTCGGCCGCCAGCTCAACGCGATCCGCGCCCGCCAGCAATTGGCCGCGAGCAGGGGCGACAATCTGCGCCTTGCCGAAGGCAACCGGATGCGGACCTCTCTGCTGCGGGCGGTCTCCCACGACCTGCGCACCCCGCTGGCTGGCATCAAGCTCGCTGTCAGCAGCCTGCGGCAGCAGGAAGTCGTGTTCAGCCCGGAGGACGAGCAGGAACTGCTGGCCACGATCGAAAACTACTCCGATCGGCTCGAGCAGCTGGTGGGAAACCTGCTGGACATGTCCAGGATCACCAGCGACTCCGTTGTCCCTCTGCTTCAGCCGGTCCGCTGGCATGAGGTGCTCCCCAGGGCGCTGGCGGGACTTCCTGCCGGGCAGGTGCACACCAATCTGCCGCCGAACATGCCGCCCGTCGACGCCGACCCGGGCATGCTGGAGCGCGTGATCGCCAACATCACCGAAAACGCGGTCAAATACGCGCCCGACTCGGACATTGTCCTGCTGGGCGTGATCGGCGGCAGCGGCGGATCCATGGTGGACGGATGCCCGGCAAGCGAACTGCGCATCATTGACCATGGAAAAGGTGTGGCCGGCGAGCAGGTGGCGTCCATCTTCCGGCCCTTCCAGCGCCTGAACGACACGGCCTCGGCCGCCGGGATCGGACTTGGCCTGGCCGTCGCCCGGGGATTTACCGAAGCCATGGGAGGCACGCTCACCGCAGAACCGACGCCCGGTGGTGGACTGACGATGGTCATCCGCCTTCCGATGTCCGCGGGAGCGCGCCCATGAGCAGAATCCCCACGCTGCCATGAGCACCGTCCTGGTGGTCGACGACGAAGCGCCCCTCCTGCGGGCCCTGCAGATCAACCTGCGGGCCTACGGCTACACCGTCCTCACCGCCGCCAGCGGCACGGCAGCGCTAAAAAGTGCCGCCGATACGCCGGTTGACCTGATCATCCTGGATCTGGGGCTGCCCGACATGGACGGTATCGATGTCATCCGGGCGCTGCGGGGCTGGACCAC
>DATIMB010000422.1:0-3658 GCA_035475875.1 Micrococcaceae bacterium | reverse complement strand
CCGCGAAGCCGAACTCGGCCTGGATGTCCTTGAACAGTTCCAGCACCTTGGCCTGCACCGACACGTCCAGCGCCGAGGTCGGCTCGTCCGCGATCAGCAGCTTCGGGTTCAGCGCAAGCGAGCGGGCCAGCGAGGCGCGCTGGCGCTGCCCGCCGGAGAGCTCGTGCGGGTACCGGTCCGCGTAGCCGCGCGGCAGCTGCACCGCCTCGAGCAACTCGTTCACCCGCTTGTCCACGTCCGCGTCCGAGCGCTGTTCATGGATGATGATCGGCTCGGCCACGCACTCCCCGATGGTCAGCTGCGGATTGAAGGATGCGGCCGGGTCCTGGAAGACGAAGCCGATCTCCTTGCGCAGCGGCCGGAAGGAGCGCTCGCGGAAGTTGAGCATCTCATAGCCCAGGACCTTCAGCGACCCGCCGGTGGTCCGGTTCAGTCCCGCGATGGCACGGCCGATGGTGGTCTTCCCGGAGCCGGATTCACCGACCAGGCCGAACACCTCGCCGGCGGAGATGCTGAAGCTGACATCATCCACCGCCCGGAACCCCGGGCTGCCCAGCCGGCCCGGGTACTCGATCACCAGGTGCTTGGCCTCCACCAGCACTTCCCCGTCCTGGTGTGCCCGCTCGGTCAGCCCGGCCGAGGCCGAGTTGCGGCCCAGGTGCGGCACCGCGGCGAGCAGTTTCCTGGTGTAATCCTGCTGCGGGGAAGCGAACAGGGTCGCCGCGTCGGCCTCCTCCACCACGTCGCCCTGGTACATCACCACCACCCGGTCCGCCAGGTCCGCGACCACGCCCATGTTGTGCGTGATCAGCACGATCGAGGTGCCGAAGATGTCCCGGCAGTCGCGCAGCAGTTCCAGGATCTCCGCCTGCACCGTCACATCCAGCGCCGTCGTCGGCTCATCGGCGACGATCAGGCCCGGATTCAGGGCCAGCGCCGCGGCGATCACCACGCGCTGCTTCTGCCCGCCGGAGAACTGGTGCGGATAGTAGTCCACCCGCTTTTCCGGATCGGGGATGCCCACCTTGCCCAGCGCCTCGATGGCCCGGGCCCGGGCCTCCTTCTTGCTGACCTTTCCATGCGCCCGCAGGCCCTCGGCAATCTGCCAGCCGACGGTGAACACCGGATTCAGCGCGGTGGAGGGCTCCTGGAAGACCATGGCCACCTCCTGGCCGCGGATCTGGCGCAGGTGTTTGGGCGTGACGCTGATGACGTTGTTGCCGCTGATCAGCACCGCTCCGGAACTGACCGCCGTTTCCGGCAGCAGACCCAGGATGGTTTTGGCCGTGACCGTCTTTCCCGATCCGGACTCGCCCACAATGGCCAGCACCTCCCCCGGCGCCACGTCCAGCGAGACATCGTCGACGGCGCGCACGTCCCCGCTGTCGGTGGCGAAGGTGACCTTCAGGTGTTCAATGCTCAGCACCGGCTTATCGGAGACGGCGGCGGTGTCGCTGACGGAACCGATGTCTTCGGCATGGCGGCTCATACTGTTACCTCATTTTCTGCAGCCGGGGCCACCGGCGCGGCGGGTGCGGATTTGGCCCGACGGCGGCCGCGAAGGCGCGGGTCGTTCAGGTCGTTCATGCTCTCGCCCACCAGGGTCAGGCCCAGCACGGTCAGCACGATGGCGGCGCCGGGGAACACACCGGTCCACCAGATGCCCGCCGTGGTATCCGAGAGCGCCTGGTTCAGGTCGTAGCCCCATTCCGCGGCCGATGTGGGCTCAATGCCGAAGCCCAGGAAGCCCAGTCCGGCCAGCGTCAGGATCGCCTCGGAAGCGTTCAGCGTGAAGATCAGCGGCAGGGTCCGGGTGGCGTTCTTATAGATATGCCGGAACATGATGCGCGCCGTGGAGGCGCCCACCACCTTGGCGGACTCTACGAACGGCTCGGCCTTCAGCCGAATGGTTTCGGCCCGGATCACCCGGAAGTACTGCGGGATGAACACCACGGTGATGGAGATCGCCGCGGAGAAGATCCCGCCCCACAGGCTGGACTGGCCGTGGCTGATCGCAATGGACATCACGATAGCCAGCAGCAGCGTCGGGAACGCGTAAATGGCGTCGGCGACGACCACCAGCACGCGGTCCAGCCAGCCGCCCAGGTAACCGGAGAGCAGGCCCAGGGCCACGCCAATGAAAATGGACAGGATCACGGCCACGATGATGACCAGCAGCGCCGTCTGGGTCCCCCAGAGCACCCGGGAGAGCACGTCATAGCCTCCCGCCGTCGTGCCCCAGAGATGGGCCGACGACGGCGGCTGCTGCGTATCGAAGTGCTGGGCAAAGCCGTAGGGGGCTATCAGCGGGGCGAAGGCTGCGCTGAGCAGGAAGATCACGGTGATCACCAGGCCTGCCACCAGCATGCCGCGCTGCAGGCCCACGCTCTTGCGCAGGTGCGTCAGGATCGGCAGCCGCTGGACCAGGGTTTCGTCTTTCTTAGCCATGATTAGTACCTCACCCGCGGGTCAATCAGCGCGGCGACGACGTCCACGATGAAGTTGGTCAGCGCCACGATGATGGCCAGCAGCACCACAATGCCCTGCACAGCCACAAAGTCGCGCGCGGTCAGATAGCGAGCCAGCTGGAAGCCCAGGCCCTTCCACTCAAAGGTGGTTTCGGTCAGCACCGCACCCCCCAGCAGCAGCGCGATCTGCAGGCCCATCACCGTGATGATCGGAATCAGCGCCGGCGTGTAGGCGTGCTTGGTCACCAGCCGGAACTCGCGGATCCCACGCGAGCGACCGGCCTCCACGTAGTCCCTGCCCAGAGTGCCGATCACGTTGGTGCGCACCAGCCGCAGGAACACCCCGCCGGTCAGCAGGCCCAAGGCGATGGCCGGCAGCACCGCGTGCGCCATCACGTCCCCAAGGGCGGCCATGTTGCCGCTGCGGATGGCGTCCAGCCAGTACACCCCGGTGGGTGAGGCCAGCGACGTCAACGCCACCTCATTGACGGATTTGGCCCGTCCCGCGACCGGCAGCCAGCCCAGTCCGACGGAGAAGATCAGCTTCAGCAACAAACCGGCAAAAAACACCGGGGTGGCGTAGCAGAGGATCGCGAAAATGCGCAGCACCGCGTCCGGCCATTTGTCGCGGAACTTCGCCGCGACCATGCCCAACGGAATACCGATCAGCAGGGCCACCACCAGCGAGTTGATGGCCAGTTCCAGCGTCGCCGTGCCGTAGGTGGCCAGCATGTCCGTGACCTTGACGTTATCCGAGATGGTCCGTCCCAGATTGCCCGTGGCCACCTGGCCCAGATACTCGAAATACTGTACGAAGATCGGCCGGTCATAACCCGCGTCATGGATACGGGCCGCCAACTGATCCGGTGGGAGCCGGCCGCCCAGAGCCGCCGTGATCGGATCACCGGTGATCCGCATCAGGAAAAACACCAAGGTGACCAGAATAAAAATGGTGGGGAAGATCAGGAAAAACCTGACCAGAATATACTTGCCCAGCCCGCCGCCGGATTTCGCCTTCTTCGTGGGAAGGAGTCCATCCGCCTCTTCGGGAGGCGCGTCTATCAGGGTTGTCATTGCTACCTAATTCTGTAGTGCAGGTATCGGTGGCGGGCAGCCATCGCGTGGCTGGCCGCCGTCGTCGTCGGACACGGCAGGAGGCGGGGCGCCTATGCGACGCCCCGCCTCCCCCT
>DATIMB010000421.1:0-2097 GCA_035475875.1 Micrococcaceae bacterium | reverse complement strand
GACCGCTGGTACAGCTGGCAGCTGAGCCTGCCCGGTGCTCCGTCGGAACCCGGGGCCACGTAGAACTGGAACAGCGCGTGGCACGGCGGAAGCGCCATCTTGTCCACCTCGGCCGGGTTCCAGGCGGTGACGATATGCCGGCGCGAGTCCGGGTTGGTCCGCAGGGACTCCAGCACCTGGGCGATCTGGTCGATCTGGACTCCGTCCGGGGTGGGCCAGGAGCGCCACTGGACGCCGTAGACCGGGCCCAGCTCGCCGTCGTCGTCCGCCCACTCGTCCCAGATGGTGACCCCGCGCTCCTGCAGCCACCGCACATTGGAATCGCCGCGCAGGAACCAGAGCAGCTCCAGCGCCACGGACTTGAAGTGCACGCGCTTGGTGGTGATCAGCGGGAAACCGCGGCTCAGGTCGAAGCGCAGCTGGCGGCCGAAGACGCTGCGGGTGCCCGTCCCGGTGCGGTCGGACTTGGCGGTGCCGTTGGCGAGTACGTCGCGCAGCAGGTCCTCGTAAGGGGTTGGGATGCTCACGGGTCCAGTCTAACGATCCGAACACAGAGCGCCGCCCACAACAGCCCGCAAGACAGGTGTCCGGCTAATCGTCGTACGGCTTGTACTGCTCCACCGAAACGATCCGCCCCGGTTCCGCGACGCTGACCTGGCAGATAATCATTTCCCCCGGGCTCAGGAACGGCTCTGAACCGGGCAGTTGGGCCTGCAGCCGTGCAGGCATGTGCTCGGCGAGCTGTTTGAGCACGGTGCGCAGCACCGGCCGGTGCGTGCATAGCACCACGGAGTGCCGCTTCTCGAACAGCCTCTCGACGACGGCGCGCGTCTTTTTCGGGTTGCGGTGGTGGTTGGCCTCGGTGAGGGGCTCGAAGACCTTGACCTTCACCCCGGTGGCCTTGACGTACGGGGACATGGTGGCGACACAGCGCAGCCACGGGCTGGTCACCACGCGGGAGGGCCGCCAGGCCATCAGCAGCCGCTGCACCGCCAACGCCTGCCGGAGTCCGGTGGCAGCCAGCGGCCGGTCTCCCTCCGCCCGGGACCAGGAGGAGCGGGGCTTGGCCTTGGCATGCCGAACGATGAGCAGCGGCCAGGTCTCCAGGTCCCCGGCGGCCTGCGCCGCCATCAGCGCCTCCAGCGGTTCCTTGTCCGAGGGGTTCGCCAGCAGGTCCAGGGCCTTCTCCGGAGCGCACCAGAGCGGCGTGTCCACCTCCTTGCCATCCGCCGTGGGCTTGGCATCCGGCACGTGCGCGGCCCAATAGCGCACCTCCTTAAGCCCGGCGTTGACCTTGTAGTGGATGGTGGGCAGCGGAATGCCCAGCGTGATGTCCAGCCCCACCTCTTCCTTGACCTCGCGGATGGCCGTCTGCGGCAGCGTCTCGCCCGCATCCAGCTTGCCTTTGGGCCAGGACCAGTCGTCGTAGCGCGGACGGTGGATCAGCAGCACCTCGAACTTCGACTTGCGCAGCCGCCAGCACAGCGCGCCCGCAGCCAGCACGGAAACGCCGGGGCCGCCGTCGCCCTTGGCTTTGGCGGTCGGTTGGCTTGTCATCAGCGGACCATCACCGGTTCATCGGCATTTCATCAGCGGTGCGCCGCCATCCGCTGGCGGGAACGGCTGGCCAGCAGCCAGGACTGGACATCCAGCAGCGGATGGCCGGCCTGGTCCAGATGGTGGCGCGTCCACTCGCCCTGGTTGTCCAAGTGCCAGCTGGAGGTGCCCGGATCCATGTAGCGGTCCAGCAGCGCCATCAGGTCCGCGGTGTCCTCGGCGTTGCGCAGCTGCACCAGTGCCTCCACCCGGCGGTCAAGGTTACGGTGCATCATGTCCGCGGAGCCGATGTAGACCACGGGATCGCCGGCGTTGGCGAACGCGAAGACCCGGGAATGCTCCAGGAACCGGCCCAGGATGGACCGGACCGTGATGTTCTCGCTCAGTCCCGGAACGCCGGGGCGCAGCGAGCAGATCCCGCGGACAATCACGTCCACCTGCACGCCCGCCTGCGAGGCACGGTACAGCGAGTCGATGATCGCCTCGTCCACCATCGAGTTGACCTTGATCTGGACCTTGCCCGGCAGCCCGGCCTTCCGG
>DATIMB010000420.1:0-1668 GCA_035475875.1 Micrococcaceae bacterium | reverse complement strand
CGTGCCGGCCACCGGCGTGCCGGTCCGCGGGGAGACCTTGCCGAACACCTTGGGCACCAGCCCGTCGCGGGACATCGACAGCAGGATCCGGGTCTGGCCGTAGAGCACCGTCAGGACAATGCTGGCGATCGCCAGCACCGCCCCCACGGAGAAGACGAACGCGATCCAGGGCTGGTGGGTGATTTCCTGCAGGATCTGCACCAGGGCCGCCTGCGTGCCCTCGAACCAGGTCCACTCCCGGGCGCCGACGGCGGCGACGGCCACCAGCACGTACAGCGTGGTGACAATGACCATGGAGAGCATGATGGCCCGGGGCAGGTCGCGCTGCGGATTGCGGGCCTCCTCGCCCGCAGTGGAGGCGGCGTCGAAGCCGATGTAGGAGAAGAAGACGCGGGAGGCGGCGGCGGAGACACCCGCGGCGCCCATCGGCAGCAGCGGGGCGAAGTGGCCGGAGTTGAAGGCGCTGAACGCAATGATGCAGAAGAAGAGCAGGATGACGATCTTGATGATCACGATGGCGGTGTTGATCCAGGCGCTTTCCTTGGCGCCGCGCACCAGCAGGGCCATCGCCAGCAGCACAATCACCAGGGCCGGCAGGTTAAACAGGCCCCCGTCCCCGGGCGGCTGCGAGATGGCGTCCGGCAGGCTCAGCCCGAACGCGGAGAGAGTTTCGTTCACGTACTGTCCGGCACCGACGGCAACGGCGGCCACCGAGACCGCGTATTCCAGCACCAGGCACCAGCCGCAGATCCAGGCCATCCCCTCGCCCAAGGTGGCGTACGTATAGGAGTAGCTGGAGCCGGAGACCGGCACCAGCCCGGCCATCTCCGCGTAGGAGACCGCGGAGAACAGCGCCGCGAGCCCGGCAATGACGAAGGAGATCCAGATGGCCGGTCCGGCCAGCGGCACCGAGTCACCCAGAATCACCAGGATCCCGGTGCCCAGCGTGGCGCCCACGCTGATCATGGTCAGCTGCAGCACGCCAAAGCTGCGGATGAGTTTGGGTCCGTTGGAGCCGGCGCTGGCCTCGCGAACCATCTGGCCCAGCGGTTTGCGGCGCAGCAGCTGCGCGCCAAGTCCGACGGCGGGACGGTTCGGGAGGGTGGACGCTGCAGCGGTCTCCCTGGCTGGCGTTCGGTCTTCTAAGAGTGGACTGGGCACGGTCACCGTTGACTTCCAATCGTTGCGTAGGTGGTGGGTTCCCCGTATCCACAGTATGGCTGTGACGCGGCTCTCAAGTGGTGCAAAATATCCTATGATGGTCTTCCATGAGACGTATTGCACCAAATTCTACTGCGCCAATCCAGTGCGCCCGCCATGCCGCCGCGCGCTGACGAGCAGGTTGAGCGCTTCCGGGCCGTGACACTGGCACAGTTCCGTCGGGGGCTTCCGGCCGAAATCAGGGTGCTCCATGACGCCCTGCGGCCTGACACGCCGTTGAGCTGGGTGGAACCGAGCGAGCTGGAGGATCCCACTCCCTACCTGATGGACGACGAGTTCATCCTGACCGCGGGGCTGCCCTTTTCCGGCGAAGGCGGCCGTCCGGACCGGGTGGATGCCTACGTGGCCCGGCTGGTGGAAGCGAAGGTCTGCGCCCTGGGCTTTGGACTGAAGCCGTACCACGATGCCGTTCCTCAGGCGCTCATCGATTCCTGCCGCCGCCGCGGG